>JAUMBX010000068.1:0-8671 GCA_032119515.1 Steroidobacteraceae bacterium
GGCTTCATCGACCTGGCCGTGGCGACCGCCGCTACCGTGCCGACTGGACCGCGCGTGCTTCACCTTGATCTGCATCTGCATCAGGCGGTACTCACCGAACTGACCGGTCAGCAGTCGTTGCGTCGCGGCCGGGTGGAGCTGGCGCCCCGCGTCGGCCAGCGAGTCCTGCACGAGTGCTGGGCACGCTGGATCGCCGGCTCGATGGTCGGTCGAACCCGTTTCGATCCCCTCCATCATGCAGCCAGCGAGCAGTCGCTGATGGATCGGCTGCCGGAGTGGCTGGAGGCGCTTGAGCAGCGCGAGGAGGTGGAGGCGGCCATCGACTCGCCACACGGCCGCATTGCGGCGCCATTCACGCGCGAGGACGCGCTGCTTGCCGCAGAGGCCTTCTACGCCCAACTGGTCGAGCTGGTGCGCGGTCAGCTGCGAGGCGGGCCGGTGACCTTGCTGCTCGGGCATCGCACGCGCGTCCTGCCTGGCCTGGCGGAGCGGCTGGCTGCACTGCCCGGCGTCGAGACTCAACGCCTCGATCCCGGTGCGGTGTCGCGGGGCCTGACGCAGTGGCCCGGTGCGGGTGAGGGCGGCCTGTTGATCGCGCTGCCGCGCAGCATTCCTTTGCCTCCCGACCCTTCACCCGCGGTGACGCCCTCCAGGGCACCCACCCACCTGCTGCACGCCGGCCAGGCCCATCGATTGCAGGATGGCGAACTGATCCTGGGGATCGACCCGGATGGCGTGCGCACGATCCGTCTGGCGGGCCGTCCGGCCGGGGTGTCCCGGCAGCACTGCCGGGTGGCGGCCAGCGGGGGTCGCGTAGAGCTGCTGGACGACAGCCGTTACGGCACCTGGGTCAATGGCCGGCGCGTGCAGGGCAGCGTGCTGCTGGCGCCTGGCGACAAGGTCAGGCTTGGCACCCCCGGGGTGATCCTGGACCTGATCGAGGTGGAGTAAGTCATGGCGCGGCGCCGTGCAGAGGCCTGGAGCATGTCCTTCCTGGACGTGATGAGCTGTGGGCTGGGTGCGGTGGTGCTGCTTTACACGATCATCAGTGCGCAGTCGGGCCTCGCCCGCATCAAGGAAACCGAGGACATGAGCGCGGAGTCCAGCCGCCTCGAGCAGCAGGTGCTGGAGGGCTACAAGCACCTCGCCGAGCTGCGCAATGCCCTGGCGAGCACCGACGAAGAGCGGGTTCGTGCCGAGGGACTGGCGCGGGAGGTGCTCGAGAGACTGACCGAGACCAGCGAGGAGCTCTCCAGGTTCGAATTCGACACCCTGGCCCGGCGCGAGAGCCTCGAGCGCCTGAAGGCGGACCTGAAGTCGCTGGAGGAAGACACCCGCCGTCTGCGCGAGTCGGCCGAGGAAACCCAGACTGGTTCCCGGGTCCGCAGCGTGTCCGGCGACGGCGACCGCCAGTACCTGACCGGGCTCAAGGTCGGCGGTCAGCGGGTGCTGGTACTGGTGGACGCCTCGGCGAGCATGCTCGACGAGACCGTGGTGAACATCCTGCGCATGCGCAACATGTCGAACGACCGCAAGCTGCGCTCCGCCAAGTGGCAGCAGGCCATCGGCACCGTCGACTGGGTGTCGGCGCAGCTGCCGCCGGACGCCAGGTTCCAGCTCTATGCCTTCAATACCCGCCCCTGGTCGCTGGTGCCCGGCAGCAACGGGCGTTGGGTGGAGGCGAAGGACACCGAGGCCATGGGCCGGGCCCTGAAGGCCTTGCGGGAGACGCCGCCGGAGGGCGGCAGCAGCCTGATCAACGCCTTCGCGGTGATTCGTCAGCTCGACCCGGCGCCGGACAACGTCATCCTGGTGACCGATGGGCTGCCCACCCAGGACGACCAGCCGCCTACCTTCAAGAAGCTGGTCGATTCTGGCGACCGCGAGGAATTCATGCAGCGTGCGGTGCGCTCCCTGGGGGCACGACCGCCGCCGATCAACGTGGTGCTGCTGCCCATGGAAGGGGATCCCCAGGCGCCGACCTGGTTCTGGCGCCTGGCTCAGGCCTCTGGAGGCGCCTTCCTGAGTCCCCCCGAGGATTGGCCATGAAGCGTCGGGAGCGGCGCTCGACCGAGGTCTTCAGCATGTCCTTCCTGGACGTGATCAGCTGCGGCTTCGGGGCCATCATCCTGCTCCTGGTCTTGAACGAAGTAGGCGAGCCGCTGCAGCTGGAGCAGTCGAAGGAAGACCTGGACGCGCAGGTGCGCGCCATGCAGGAGGAGCTGTACGAGATCCGCGGTACCTCCGACGTGCTCGAGCGGGAGCTGCGGGCCCGCGTCGAGCAGCTCTCGCGGGAAAAGACCCGGGTAGCGCGGCTGCGGGGCGACCTTTCCGAGGTGGAGGGCGAGTTCGCGGCCACCCGTGCCGAGGGCGAGACGCTGGAAACCCTGGAGGGCACGCTGTCCTCGGCTCGCCAGTCGCTGACCGAGGAAATGAAGCGCCTGCTCGGCAGTGACTTCCGACGCAGCGTCGACCAGCCGATCGGCGGCATTCCGGTGGACAGTGAGTACGTGATCTTCATCGTCGACACTTCGGGATCGATGCAGACCTTCAGCTGGCAGCGCGCCCAGCAGAAGATGCGCGAGGTGCTGGAGATCTACCCCAAGGTCAAGGGTATCCAGGTCATGGACGACGAGGGCGGCTATATGTTCAGCGAGTACCGGGGTAAGTGGATTCCGGATACGCCGGCGCGCCGCAAGGCGATCCTGGACGTATTCCGGCGCTGGCAGTCGTTCTCCAACTCGAGTCCAGTCGAGGGTATCGTGGCGGCGATCCGCACCTTCTATTCGCCCGAGAACCGGATCAGCATCTACGTGTTCGGCGATGAATTCACCGGTCCGTCGATCCAGGATGTCGTGGATACGGTCGAGCGCATCAACCGCAAGGACCGCGCCGGCCAGCCCCGGGTGCGTATCCATGCCATCGGTTTCCCGCTGGGGCCCAACGTGCCGCAATACACCAGCGTGCGTTTTGCCACCCTCATGCGCATACTCTGTGCACGGAACGGTGGTACTTTCGTCGGTCTGACCGACGATTCCTTCGGGGGCGGCCGTCGCGGATGATGAGCATATCCAACAGGACCGTTTGGCTGACGATCGGGCTGGCGCTGCTGGCCGGTTGCGGCGGCGTGCGGGTGGCACCGGTCACCAGCCTGCCGGCACCCCTCGTGGAGCAGGAGCCGATCACCATCGGCGTGCACTACCCGGAAGAGTTCCGGAACTTCACCCATAGCGAGGAGCGTTACCAGGTGAAGTACGAGGCCGCGCTGGGGGCAGCCCACGTGGCCAAGCTCGATCGCCTGCTTGGCGCCATGTTTCGCGAAGTGCTGTCCGTTGAGGATCCCTCGGCCGGCGATGCCCGGGTCCGCTTCATCCTGGTGCCACGCTTCGAGGACTATGCCTTCCTGACCCCGCGTGACGTCGCCGGCGAGAGCTACATCGTGACCGTGCGCTACCGGATCGACGTCTATTCAGCGGAGGGTGAGCGGCTGGATGGCTACGTGCTGACCGGTTACGGTCGCCAGAAGAGCGGGATGATGTCCGGCGCCGAGCCGCTCAAGCTGGCCACCGAGCGCGCGATGCGCGATGCCGCCGCCAAGGTTGCCACCGAATTACTGACCCAGGACACCATCAAGGCCCTGCTGGGCCGGGCGGTCGAGGCTCAGCTTTCTGTGGGTTCCGACTCCTCCTCGGGCGGCTGAGCAGGGTCGGCGATCACGAACCAGGTCTCGGTATAGGGCAACGCCGGTTCTTCCACCGGCTCGCCCGCATCGAAGCGCGGCCTGAACCAGGCCCTGCCCAGCGCGCGGACCAGGGTATTGGTCTGGCTTTCGTCGAGGGTCGATTCCAGGACCTTGACTGTGGTCACCTCGCCGGTGGCGGCGATGGCCAGCTCCACGCGCACGGGCCTTGCTTCGGTGACCACGCCGTCCCGGTCACGGTTGCGGGTGGCGGCGCTGGGCGGCCGGTAGTGCAGCGGGAGCGGGACCGACAGGGGATTTGCGGCACCCCCCCGGGCCTCCGCCTCGGCCAGCAGGGGCCAGGCCCGCCGGTAATGGGGCAGCGCCATCTCAGGTCGCTGGGCCGTCGTGTACCAGTCGCCCAGCTCCATCAGCACCCGCGCCAACACCTCAGGCGGCGGGTCGCTGCTGGTCTCCAGCAGTTCCAGTGCCTTGAGCGCGGCCTTTTCCCCGTCATCATCGAGCCGAACCGCGATGTAGCGAGCCGGCAGGGTGGTGCCGGCCTCGTAGCGTCCGGCAAAGGGGTCCTCTGCATTCGCCTCGGCAATCGATTCCGGATCCAGGGAGTACTGCAGGCGATAGGTCCGGGCGATGGCGACCAGGCCGTCGATGGTGGCCACGTTCAGTCCTGCGCCCTCGGCGGAGCCGACCCTGACGACCTGGCCCCACAGCGCGCGGGACGAGACATAGCGCCCCTTGGCCTCCAGCCAGCGCGCCAGCTCCAGCGTGGCTGGCAACGTGCGGGGATCGTTCACGCCATATTCGCGCTGTACGATCTTGAGTGCATAGCGATGCTGCTGCTCGACCCCGGCATCGGCGCCAAGGGCGTCGAGGCTCCGGGCCAGGGGGTCCAGCAGTTCGAGCTGGCGAAGGTTGAACAGCCCCTCGGAGCGCCGGCTGATGGCCACTGCCCGCTGCAGCGATTCCACCGCGAGCGCATGTTGATCCTCTGCAGCCTGAACGGCAGCCAGCCCGGTCAGCGGCGAGATCAGGCGTCGCGATGCAATGCCCTCGGTGGCTTCCAGCAGTTCCAGTGAGCGCTGGAAACTGGCTCCCGAGCCGGCCAGGTTGCCGGTGCGGAACTGCACCACGCCGAGGTTGTTCCAGGCCGTGGACAGGCGTTCGTTGTCGACCCCGGCCGCCTCCATCAGGCGGACCAGTTCATCGGCAAGGGCCAGTGCTTCTGGAAACTGGCCGGCTGCAAAGGCGCGCTTGAAATCGTCGTAGACAGTCTGGCGCGCGGCCTCGCTGGACGCTGTCGCCCCGTGGGCGAACAGGATGGTCATGCATAGCAGCAGGGCAGTCAGCAGCCTCGGCATGGCTTGAGCATGACCCGAGCGGCAGCCCGAGACAAGCCTCAATCGGGCTTGCGGAAGCGATAGTGCGAAACCAGCCACTGGTTGCCGCGCTCGTAAGCCCACAATTCTGCGCAGGACATGAAGAACACCCGCCAGTAGACCCACCAGCGCCGCGCCTGGGCGGCGCCGTAGGTCTCTGCGAACAGTGGCATCAGTTCCTCGCGAGCCGCATCCATCCGCGCCAGCCAATCTTCTGCAGTGCGCTGGTAATGGGTCCCGTCCACCTGCCAGTGTGATTCGATGCGCAGGTCGCGCTGGAAGTACAGCAGCAGGTCATCGGAGGGCATGATCCCGCCAGTGAAGAAATACCGGGCCATCCAGTCGGAGGCGTCGCGGACCTCGAAGGGATAGGCGCAGTCGCGATGGGTGAAGATGTGTACGAACAGCGTGGCTCCGGGCTTCATCCAGCCGGCGATCCGGCCCATCAGCACCTCGTAGTTGCGCATGTGCTCGAACATCTCGACCGAGACCACGCGATCGAACTCGGCCTGGGGCAGCTCGAGCTGGTTCATGTCGCAGGTGACGACCTCGAGGTTCACCAGTCCACGCCGGGCCGCCTCGCCGTCGATGTACTGCTTCTGGGTTCTTGAATTGGACACTACCGTGATGCGCGAGCCCGGGAAGTGGCTGGCCATCCACAGTGACAGCGAGCCCCAGCCGCAGCCCAGTTCGAGGATGCGATCCCCGTCCTGCAGACCGGCCCGCTCAGCGGTGAGGGCCAGCATGGCGGCCTCCGCTTCGTCCAGGGTGGCGATGCCCGGCGGGTACAGGCAGCAGGAGTACTTCAGGTGCCGCCCCAGTACCCGTTGGTAGAAGGCGGTGGGGACCTCGTAGTGCTGCTCGTTGGCATCGGCGGTGTTGATGGCAACGGGGCTCTCGCGCAGCCGCTGGATCAGGGCCATCAGCCGCTCCTGCCTCTCGGCCAGGTTACCTGCGGTTTCCTCGGCCAGCCGTCGGCCGACCAGTCGACGTATGCCCAGACGGATCAGCGCGTCGGGCAGCAGGTCGCGTTCCAGCAGGCGCTCAAGCAGCGAGCCTGCGACCGGGTCTTGCGAGGCGTTCAACGTGGGCTCCTGAGCAGGATCTCCGCAGCCGGACGGCCTGCCGGCAGGCGCTGCAGTTGCAGCAGGACGTAGGCCGCCATGGCCATGTTGCCCAGCAGCATGATCGCGATGAACCAGCCAAGGCGGCCGGCCAGGGTTCGCTCCTTGTAGAACACCCAGGCATAGAAGGTCAGGAAGCCGTAGTAAGCATCGATCAGGGTGGCGATCGTCCACCAGCGATCGGCGCCCTGGGTCAGTCCCTGCCAGTCCCACACCGCCTGCTGGGTACTGGCCCAGCTCGTGTAGGCCGCCAGGGATATCAATATGAAGCCGAACAGCACTCGAAGGGCCAGCCGTGAATCCATCGTCGGGTCTCCTCTCAGCGAAACAGGCCGCTGCCGGCGCGGCCCATGGGATCGAACAGGGCGATGAGCCCCCCGGCGGTGACTACCAGCAGGGGGTCGGTGATGTCAGGCGTCTTGCCGGGCAGCCAGACCTGCAGCACTTCCACACCCAGCACCAGCGCGGTGCCGATGAAGGTGGCGTGCATCACCCGCACTCCGCCCCGCACCAGCAGCCAGACCAGTCCCCCGTACAGGAAGCATTTGTAGAACATGTCCACCACCTGGACGGATCGGTATTGCAGCAGCGACTCACCGAAGGGAATCAGCGCGAAGGCGTCGCGGTCGGTGACGAAGTCGAGGGGGGAGAGACCGACCGACAATACCAGCAGCATCAGGGGGAGGGAGAGTGCGAACGCGCGCAGGCTGGGCGGCATGCGCTGCAGCAACCAGGTGAGCAGTAGCGCGGCGACCACCCCGGCGGCTTCCCACTGGCTCAGCGGTCCACCCGAGACCACTAGGATACCTGCCAGGGTCAGGCCGGCGAAGGTCAGGCAGGCCTGTATGGACTGCCGGTCGCCCTTGATGGCGCTGACGGCCTCGAAACTCACCAGCCACGGCACCATGAACCCGAGGATCGCCCAGTCGGGGTTCCAGCCGCCGAGCAGGACGGCTTCCACTGAGGCCAGCCAGGATGCAGGCTCGAGATTGATCCGGAACGGGGCGAGCCGGTAGCCCACCCAGAGGACCAGCAGGCAGAGGGCTGCGGGCTGGCTGAGCAGCCGACTGAGCCAGCTGTTGCGAAAGCTCTGTTGGGCCAGCCTGAGGACCATGGCTAGCAAGGCGCCGAGGAAGGTGCCCGTCACGTTGCTGGCCACGTCCGTGAGGCTGGCCACCCGACGGGTCTCGAGGACCTGGGCGAGTTCGATGCCGGTCGAGAGCAGTGCGCCGAGGATCACCGCCCCACAGACCGCCAGCAGGCCACCGAGCGTGCCCGCCAGCAACCAGCCCAGGCAGGCACCCAGCGGCAGGTACAGCAGCAGGTTGGAGGCGATGTCGCTCGGGGTGCTGCGGGCCCAGCCCAGCTGGCCGACGAGGGCGCCGACGGAGTCCACTCCCTCCGCTGAGAAGCGGAAAGGGAACAGCGAGCCATAGACGATCAGGAACCCGACCACGACCAGCAACCAGCTGGCAAGGGGCTGGCTGGCGCGGCGGTTCATGCAGGCGTCCGGGTCACCCGACCATTATACGGCTCGGGCGACCCGGTTCAGGTCAGGCTGCGAGTGCCTGCTCGAGGTCGGCGATCAGGTCGTCGATGTGCTCGATGCCGATCGACAGCCGGATCATGTCCTCGCTGACCCCGGCGCTGGCCAGTTCCTCGGGCGACAGCTGGCGGTGGGTGGTGCTGGCGGGATGGCAGGCCAGCGACTTGGCATCGCCGATGTTCACCAGGCGCGTGAACAGCTTGAAGGCGTCCTGCACCCTGGCTCCGGCTTCCCGCCCGCCGGCCACGCCGAAGGTCAGGATGCCGGAAGCCCGCCCGCCCATGTAGCGCTCGGCCAGCGGCCGCGAGGGCGAATCCGGCAGCCCCGCGTAGTTGACCCAGTTCACCCGCGGATGGGACTGCAGGAAGCGGGCCACGGCCAGGGCGTTGTCGCAGGTGCGATCCATGCGCAGGGCCAGGGTCTCGATGCCCTGCAGGATCAGGAAGGCGTTGAACGGCGATAGTGCCGCGCCGGTGTTCCTGAGCGGCACCACGCGGGCGCGCCCGATGTAGGCCGCCTCGCCGAGCGCCTCGGTGAAGACCACGCCATGGTAGGAGACGTCCGGCTGGTTCAATCTGGGAAACTTGTCGGCGTGCTTCGCCCACGGGAATTTTCCGGAGTCGACCAGCGCGCCACCGATGCTGTTGCCATGCCCGCCGAGATACTTGGTCAGCGAATGGACCACGATGTCCGCCCCGTGGTCGAAAGGCCGGCACAGGTAGGGTGTGGGCACCGTGTTGTCGACGATCAGCGGGATGCCGTGGCGGTGGGCGATGTCCGCCAGCGCGGCGAAGTCGGTCACGTTGCCGAGCGGGTTGCCGACCGACTCGCAGTAGAGGGCCCGGGTGTTGGCATCGATGAGTTTCTCGAAGGAGGCCGGGTCACGATGGTCGGCGAAGCGCGTCCTGATCCCGAACTGCGGCAG
>JAUMBX010000069.1:0-2021 GCA_032119515.1 Steroidobacteraceae bacterium
CAGACCGACCTCATAGGGCAGGTAGCGCTTGGGATCAAAGGTTTCAGGCGCGGCCATGCCGCCACCCATCCACAGCAGGATGCAGGTGTCGGCGGTGGGTACGGGATGGTCGACCGAGTCGGCGGCCCGTGCCAGCCGGGGCGCACCGCCAGCCAGGGTGGCCATGCCGGCCGCAGTCATCGACTGGAGAAACTTCCGGCGCTCACGGGCGCGCTCGGTCCTTGTGAAATGGTCCATGTTTAGTGTCCTGAATCTTGTTGCGTGAACTCAGCGGATGATCTGGAACTCGGGCAGCATGAAGACTGTCCACAGGAAATCTGAGACGGTGTCGTCCGTCGGTTTGTCACCCAGGATTTCGGCGGCAATCTGAAGCTCGCCGCTGTTTGGCTGCCGATTGAGGGCCCGCCCGTACACCAGGCGCGCCCATTCGGCCGGACCGGCTCCCGGGTTTTCCTTTCGCAGTGCCGCCGCCCCGTTTGCCAGCAATTGGGTCATCTCCCGGCCGTTGGCCAGGTCGATTGCCTGCAGCGTGGTCAACTGGTCGGGCCGCGTGGAGACAACCTGCTCGCGATTGGGACGACCGAGTGATCGGGTGAGTGAATCGGCATTCATCAGCGAGGCGCGCACTTGGCGGCGCTCGCGGGGGGTGGCGTCTGTCCATGCCGTAAATTTCATCGGCGCCGCTGGCTTTTGCGGGCCGGTGGCTGTCACCTGCCAGATGGCGTCGATGAATTGCTCGGCCGACAAGCGCTTCAGTTCAGGCCCCCGGAATATGAACGCGGCCCCGGGGACCTCGTCCTTCTGCAGGGCCGGGGCGGACTGGTAAGCGCGGGAAGAGGCAATATGCTCGAGAAGCTTTTTTAGGTCGTAACGATTTTCGGCGAAATATACACCGAGGTAATCCATCAGGTCGGAATCGAAGGGGGGATTGGCCATCACATCAACGGGGTGAACGATGCCCCGGCCCATCATGCGCTGCCACAGACGGTTGGCCATGGTGCGGGCGAAGCGGCCGTTTTTCTCGTGGGTGACCAGCTTGGCTAGTTGCTCGAGGCGCTTTTCCCGGGGCAGCGCCCCCTCGATGGTGCCTAGTTGGGGGAACAGAAAAGCGGGCGACGCCTTGCGGCCCTGGGGCTTGTCGCAGCGATGGACCTCGAGCGGCGCATTGGCGATGACGGCGGCCAGGCTGTAGGCATCCTCCAGCTTCCAGGTATCGATGAAGCTGTCATGACATGAGGCGCACTTCATGTTGATGCCGAAGAACACCTGCGAGACATTCTGCGAGAATTGCAGTTCGGTCACCTGGCTGGCGTTGACATTGCCGCGCCATTTGATGCCGCGGATGAATCCCTCGCTGCCGGAGCCCGGCGGGGGGCTGATCAATTCGCGGACCATTTGGTCGTACGGCTTGTTGTCCAGCAACGATTGGTAGATCCAGGCACTGATCTGCTTTCGGCCCCCGTCTATGAACCCTGTGCCGGCGTAATCGTTGCGGAGCAGGTCGTTCCAGAAGGTGAGCCAGTGCTCGGTGTAGGGGCGTGATTCGGACAGGAGATGTTGGACTACCCGGGTTCTCCGCTGCGAGGGCGGGTCGGCCAGGAATTTTTCCTGCTCGAGGGGAGTGGGTAACTGGCCCACGAGGTCGAGATAGACGCGGCGCAGGAAGGTGGCATCGTCCGCCGGTGGGGGCGGCGTTTGCTGGTTGCGGGCATGGTAGGCATCGAGGATGCGGTCGATCGGATGATCGCGCTCACCGGCAGCCGGTGGCAGCGTGACTTTGCGCGGTTCGAGTGGTGGCACATAGTTGGCAGACTTGAAACTGTAGCCAGGCTCCCAAGGGAGCCCCTGGTCAATCCACGCCTTGAGCAGATCCACCTGTTTGGTGGTGAGACGGTCCCCCTTGGGAGGCATGCGGTGGTCTGGGCGGTCGCTGGTCACCCGTTCGATCAGGTCGCTCATCCCGGATTTGCCGGGCCGCACCGCCATCGACTTGAGCAGGTCCTCCCGGGTGTCCATGGAGA
>JAUMBX010000070.1:0-11114 GCA_032119515.1 Steroidobacteraceae bacterium
CAGGCCTTGTAGGCTTCCGCATCCCGGACGTTGACGCTGCCGCCGACGACCTCGACGCCGCGGGCCTTGATGGCGCGGACCGCTTCCTCGACCTCATCCTCGCTCCTGGCGCAGAGGGCGACGTTGCAGCCCTCGGCAGCCAGCAGGTCTACGATGGCCCGTCCGATGCCCTTGGTGGCGCCCGTCACCACGGCCTTCTTGCCGCGCAGCCCGAGATCCATGGTGTGTCTCCTGAATGAGTTGGGGGATGCCCAGATTATAGGAAAACCCGGGGCCAGCAACAAACAGTCATGACTGTTTTTTTAAGGCCGGCTAAAATCGACCGGACGGGGTTGCATGGCCTGGCCCGCTGCCCCACCATCCGCACGCGTACGCTACAAGGAGCATCTCACAGATGGCAGGCATGAAGGTCGTGGATCGGGACGGCGAGGAGCACAGCATCGAGGGCCGCGCCGGGGTGAGCGTCATGGAAACCCTGCGAGAGGTCGACTGGGGTGTGGCCGCGATCTGCGGCGGCATGTGCTCCTGTGCGACGTGCCACGTCTACGTCGATCCGGCGTGGATGGAGCGCCTGCCCGCCCCCCAGCCCGACGAAAAGGAGCTGCTGCAGGAGCTCACCGGCTACGACCAGGGACGCTCCCGCCTGTCCTGCCAGGTGCAGTTCGAGGACACCCTCGACGGCCTGCGGCTGGAAATCGCCCCGGACGAGTGACCGGGGCGGGCGCCGCCTACTGGATCGACAGCGCGTTATCGAGCAGCAGTTCCGCGCCGTTCAGGTAAACGGACTCATCCGAGGCCAGGAACAGCACCACGTTGGCGACGTCCTCAGGTTGCCCCAGCCCGGGGCCGGATTCCTTGACCGATTCGATGGGAATGCCCAGCTGTTTCATGTTGTCCTGCACCATCGGCGTATCGGTGGCGCCCGGGTGGATGCTGTTCACCCGGATGTTGTACTTCTGCATCTGGCACCAGACGGCCAGCGCCTTGGTCATGGCCCGCACCGCACCCTTGGCGGCGGTGTAGGAAAAGTAGATCGGGTAGCCCAGGTGCGAGGCGATCGATGACACGTTGATGATGGAGCCGCCTCCGGAGCGGGCCATGGCAGGAATGGCTGCCTTGCAACCCAGGAACACGCCCTCGCTCATGACGGCATTGTGGAGCCTGAAGTTCTCCAGGCTGGTGGCCTCCGGCGTTTCCGGGATCACCAGGCCGGCGTTGTTGACCAGGATATCCAGCCGGCCGAAATGGGCGACGGTCTTCTCTACCACTTCCTCCCAGCGGGCCTCGTCGCGAACGTCCTGGTGCAGGTAGATGGCACAACCGGGATGGGCGGCGTTGAGCGCGGCCACCACCGCCTCGCCCTGGGCGTCCTTGATGTCGGTCAGCACGACCTTGGCACCTTCCCTGGCCAGCGCCTCGCAGTCGGCCCTGCCGAGACCCTGCGAGCCCCCGGTCACGATTGCCACCTTGCCACTGACTCGTCCCATGTTGACCACCCCGGGCACTGCCCGCTGCTGTTTTCGAGGAGAGCAACTTATCAAGCAGCCTTGCCGGTTTCAATCAGCTTTGACTTTTTCGGACAGCCTCCTCACTATCCGGGGATGGCAAAAAGCACGGAATCCGCCGAATCCCGCGACAGCGTATCGCCCGGCTGGCAGGCCCAGAAGAGTGCCGCCACCCGCAAGTTGATCATCGAATCGGCCATCAAGTGCTTCGTCGAACTGGGGTACTCCAGTACCACGACCACCGCCATTGCCGAGCGGGCGGGGCTCTCGCGCGGTGCCATGCTTCACCACTTCCCCTCCAAGATCGACATCGTCAAGGCGGCGGTGGATTACCTGCACGGCAAGCGCCTGCGTGCCGTCAGGCGGGCAGTACCCCGTGCCGGGGGCGGCGAGGACCGGGTCCGTTCCAACCTCGAGGCCTATTGGCGCGACGTCCGCCACCCGATGTTCGTGGCTTTCTTCGAGCTGGTGGTGGCGGCGCGCACCGATCGGGAGCTGTCCGAGATCCTCGAGCCGGCCCAGCGGGCCTTCGACCGCGAGTGGCACCGCACCGCCCGTGAGGTGTTCACCGAGTGGAAGGTGGACGACTCCACCTTCGACGTCGCACTCGACCTGAGCCGCTACGTGATCGAGGGCATGGCCATCAGCAACCTGATGAATCGTCAGGATGGCCGGGACGAGAAGGTCCTCGACTACCTAGAGGAGAAACTGCGTGAGCTACGCGACAGCAAGGAATCCCGTTCATGAGTGAGGCGCCGGCGGTCAGCTTCGAGGTGGCGGAGGGGATTGCGCGCGTGACGCTCAATCGCCCCCAGGCCGGTAATTCGATGGACCTGCAGTTCGGTCGAGACCTGCTGTCTGCCGCCGAGCGCTGCCGGGATCCGGGGGTGCGGGCCGTGATCCTCACCGGTGCCGGCAAGGCGTTTTGCTTCGGTGGCGACCTGGGCGGCATGGCTGCGCTCGAGGGCGAGGCGAGGCGCGCATACCTGCTGGAACTTACCCGCAACCTGCACGCTGCGGTGGCCTGTTTCGTGTCGCTGCCGGCCCCCGTGATCGCCGCCGTCAACGGCACGGCCGCCGGTGCGGGGGTGGGCCTCGTGGCGATGGCCGACCTGGCGCTGGCTGCCGAGTCGGCAAAATTCTCGCTGGCCTACACCGGCGTGGGACTGACCCCGGATGGCAGCACTTCCTACTTCCTGCCGAGACTGGTGGGATCCAAACGGGCCATGGAGCTGGTCCTGACCAATCGCCCGTTGTCTGCGGCCGAGGCGGCCGAGTGGGGGCTCATCAACCGGGTCGTGCCCGATGCCGCGCTGGCCGATGAAGTCGCAGCCCTGGCAGGGAAACTGGCGGCGGGTCCGCTGGGCGCCTATGCCGAGGCGAAGCGCCTGTTGCGGAGCACCCAGCCGCTGCTCGAGCAGCTCGATGACGAGGGCCGGACCATCTCGGCCCAGGCCATCGGAGAGGAGGGCCTCGAGGGAATCAGCGCCTTCCTCGCCAAGCGCAAGCCCAGCTTCCCGCGCTGACCACGGGCTGCTTCAGCCCGCCTTGCCCTGCCGGGCAACCGCCTCGGCGGCTGCCTTGATCGCTGCCGGATCGCCCAGGAACCTCCGCGGTCCGGTGGGAGCGAGGCCGGCGTCGAGCTCGTAGACGATGGGCACGCCGGTCGGGATGTTGAATTCCAGGATCTCGCTGTTCGACATGCCCTCGAGCATCTTCACCATCGCCCTGAGGCTGTTGCCGTGGGCGACCACCAGCAGGTCCTCGCCGCGCCGGAGTCCCGGGGCCAGGTGCTGCTCCCAGCACGGCTGTACGCGCGCCAGTGTGTCCTTGAGCGATTCGGTGGCGGGAAGCATCGCGGGATCGAGGCTTGCATAGCGCGGGTCGCGGGCCGGGTGCCTCGGATCGGTGGGTTCCAGCGGGGGCGGCGGAATGTCGTAGCTGCGGCGCCAGATCTTCACCAGTTCCTCGCCGTGCTCGGCCACCGTCTGCGCCTTGTTGAGTCCCTGCAGGGCACCGTAATGGCGCTCGTTGAGGCGCCAGTCCCGCTCCACCGGGATCCACATGAGGTCCATCTCGTCGAGCACGATCCACAGCGTCCTGATGGCCCGCTTGAGCACCGAGGTGTGCGCCCGTGCGAAACGGAAGCCTTCGGCCCTGAGCAATTGCCCGGCGGAGGCGGCCTCTGCGCGACCCTGCTCGGTCAGGTCCACGTCCGTCCAGCCGGTGAACAGGTTTTCCAGGTTCCAGGTGCTCTGGCCATGCCTGACCAGGACGAGTCTTCCGCTCAACGTCGTTTGCTCCCGTATACGCGCCCGTGGATGTTAACCGACTAGGCCACCAGTCGCCTGAGCGACTGCAGCGCCACCGACAGGGTGGCGAAATCGATGGTGCCCGTTCCACGCATGTCCTGGATCACCCGCTGCAGGTGCTCGACCTGGCTGCGGCGCGTCGAGTGCCAGTCAGCCACGCTGGGCCTCGGCTGGGTGGAAGCGGCGATGACGGCCTCGGCGATCCTGCGCTGCAGCGCGTAGCATTCCTCGCGCAGGCTGGTCCGGGCCGCGGCCTGCCAGTGGCCCTGGTGGGGCAACTGCCCGGCCTGGTCGCGGACCCAGGTGATATCGAGCAGGTCTCCGAGCTCGAAATACAGGTCGCTGACCGCAGACAGGGGACGCCGGGTCGCAGCGGCCAGGTCGACGATGTCCACGGCGGAGCGGGCCGCATTGAATCCGGCCACCCGACGGGCCAGCTCGGGCGGCACCTCGGCCGCAACCAGCCGGGCGTGGTAGGACTCGTAATGATGGGCTTCAAGCCCCTGCAGGTTGCCGGGCAGGTCGCCGAGCACGGTCTCCAGGCCTGGCCGCAGGGACGATACGCTCGCCTCGATGTCCAGCCGGCCGCTGCGGTGTGACAGCACCCAGTAGGTCAGGTAGCGCAGCAGGTTGGCGGCATCGTGCAGCATGGCCAGCTGCACCTCGCTGCGGCAGCGGTTGTCGAGGGCCTCGATGGCGGCCCAGGTCTCGCGCATGCCGGTGATCTCGCGGGCAATCGCATAGGCGCGGGCAATCTGGCCGATGTCGGCGCCGGTGTCCTCGGCGGTGCGAATGCTGAACACCGGGCCCATGCGGTTGATCATGCTGTTGGTGGTGGCAGTCACGATGATTTCCCGTCGCAGAGGGTGCCGCTGGACGAGATCGGCGAAACGTTCCTGCAGCGGGCGCGGGAAGTACCGGGTGACCTCGCCACCCAGATAGCTGTCCTCGGGTACGTCGGATAGCTTCAGCTGTTCCGCCAGCCAGAGCTTGGAGACCGAGAGCACCGTGGCCAGTTCGGGCCGGGTGAGGCCCTGGCCCAGCCTGCGGCGCTCGTCGAGTCCTTCCTCGCCGGGCAGGGCCTCCAGCTGGCGATCCAGTCGACCCGCTCGTTCGAGCACGCGGATGATGCGGGCGTGCTCACTGAGATGTTCGGCTGCCCGCGACTCGGTGACGGACAGGGCCTGTCCCTGCAGGTAGTTGTTGCGCAGGACGAGTTCGGCGACCTCATCGGTCATGCGGGCGAGCAGGCGGTCGCGGTCGGCGCGCCGCAGGCGCAGGGTTCGAACCGCCTCGCCGAGCAGGATCTTGGTGTTGACCTCCACGTCGGAGCAGTTGACCCCGCCCGAGTTGTCGATGAAGTCGGTGTTCAGCCTGCCCCCGTGCAGGGCGTATTCGACCCGGCCACGCTGCGACAGTCCCAGGTTACCGCCCTCGCCGACCACGCGACAGCCCAATTCGTCGCCGTTGATGCGGATCGCCTCGTTGGCCCGGTCACCGACCTCGGCGTGGGCCTCGTTGCTGGCCTTCACATAGGTCCCGATCCCGCCGTTCCACAACAGATCGACCTCGAGCTTCAGGATGGCGCGGATGACCTCGCGCGGCGTGGCTGAAGCGGCCTCGATGCCCAGCAGGCTGCGGGCCTCGGCAGAGAGCGGGATGGACTTCGCCTGACGCGAGTAGACGCCGCCGCCGGCGGAGATCAGGGCCGGGTCATAGTCGCTCCAGGCCGAGCGCGGCAGCTTGAACAGGCGCTCCCGCTCCCGGTAGCTGATCTTGGCGTCGGGCGCGGGATCGATGAAGATGTGCTGGTGATTGAAGGCGGCGAGCAGGTGGATGTGACGGGACAGCAGCATGCCGTTGCCGAAGACGTCGCCAGACATGTCGCCGATGCCGATCACGGTGAAGTCTTCTGACTGGATGTCCCGGTTCAGTTCCCGGAAGTGGCGCTTCACGCACTCCCAGGCGCCGCGGGCGGTGATGCCCATCTTCTTGTGGTCGTAGCCGGCCGATCCACCGGAGGCAAAGGCGTCGCCGAGCCAGAACCCGTACTCGCCGGCAATGGCGTTGGCGATATCGGAGAAGGTTGCCGTACCCTTGTCGGCCGCTACCACCAGGTAGGGGTCGTCGCCGTCCCTGCGAACGACATCCTGGGGTCCCACCGGCCGGCCGTCCACCAGATTGTCGGTGAGGTCGAGCAGGGAACGGATGAACAGACGATAACAGGCCTCACCCTCGGCCTGGGCTGCGTCACGTCCCGTGGGCAGGCGCCTCGGCACGAAACCGCCCTTGGCTCCGACCGGCACGATGACGGCGTTCTTCACGTTCTGGGCCTTCATCAGGCCGAGCACCTCGGTGCGGAAATCCTCCTTGCGGTCGGACCAGCGCAGGCCACCGCGCGCCACGGCGCCCATCCGGAGGTGCACGCCCTCCACGCGCGGCGAGTGGACGAAAATCTCGAAGGCTGGCCTCGGGGCCGGCGTCTCCGAAACCTGGCCGGGGTCCAGTTTGAGGGCGAGGCAGGGCAGGGGCCGGCCCAGCAGGTCGCGCCGGTAGTGAGTGGTCCGCAGCGTGGCCTGGATGGCAGCCAGGTAACCCCTGACGATGCGATCCTCGTCGCCGCGGGTAATCCGCTCCAGGGCGTTCATGACTGCCGACCTGGCTCGTGCCGTTCGCCGGGTCCGTTCGCCATCCTGCAGCGTCGGGTCGAACTGGGCTTCGAACAGCGCCACCAGCCGGGACGCAGCCACCGGGTTGGAAGACAGCGCCTCTTCCATGTAGGCCTGGGACAGGGGCAGGCCGAGTTGCACGAACCAGCGCCCGTAGCACCGCAGGATGTTGACCTGCCGCCAGTCGAGGTCTGCTGCCAGAACCAGGCGGTTGAAGCCGTCGTTCTCGACTGCGCCATCCCAGACCCGGTCCAGACAGTCCATCACCCGCGGGCCATCGCTTGCGATGTCGATGGCTACCCCGCGATCGTGTTCCAGTTCGAAGTCCTGGATCCACACCGGTTGGCCCGCGACGC
Organism: Steroidobacteraceae bacterium; assembly: GCA_032119515.1. Lineage (GTDB taxonomy): Bacteria > Pseudomonadota > Gammaproteobacteria > Steroidobacterales > Steroidobacteraceae > SG8-30. Next base: position 6,843 of record JAUMBX010000070.1, read on the forward strand.
TCAACTCGTAGGGGCGTTCGCTGATCAGGCGCAGGCCGAGGTTTTCGATGGCCGGCAAGGCATCGGAAATCGGCATCGGGCGCCGGTTGCTGAACAGCTTGAAATGCACCTGGTGGGCGGCCTCGCCGGCCAGCCTTTGCAGGCGCATGATCCGCCGCCCGTCTGCCCCGGCCAGTTGCTCCAGGTGCAGAAGGTCGCCGATGGCCTCGGCGGGCTCGGTATCTTCCTCGTAGGCTGCCGGAAAGGCCCCGCGGTAGCGCTTCATCAGGTCGGGGTGGAGGTCGCGCTTGCGCTTGAGTTGCTCGGCAACCCGGTCTTCCCAGGTTCGGGTGAGTTCCTCGATGCCCCACTGCAGGGCGGCGATGTTGTCCAGCCTCTGGTTGCCAGTCGCAGTCCTGACCATGAGGTGCAGCCGCGCGAGCCTCGAGGAGGAGAGCTGGACCTGCGATTCCACCTCGATGCCGTCGAGGGCTCCCATCAACAGTGCCTCGATGCGCTCGCGGACTCCCGTGTTGTAGCGATCGCGCGGGACGAATACCAGGCAGGAATAGAAACGACCGAAGGGGTCGCGCCGAACCAGCAATCGTACCCGGCTGCGTTCATAGAGATTGACGATGGCCCGGACGGTCCTGACCAGGTCGGCCACGCCCGCCTGGAACAGTTCGTCACGCGGATAGGCTTCCAGCACGTGCAGGACCGACTTGCCGTCATGGCTGGCAGGGTCCAGCCCGAAGCGCTGGACCACCTCCTCGACCTTGCGCCTGAGTACCGGAATACGTCGTGGACTGCCGCTGTAGGCCGTCGAGGTCCACAGGCCGATGAAGCGACATTCGCCGGCGACCCGTCCGCTGGCGTCGAAAGTCTTCAGCCCGACGTAGTCGAGATGGGTGGCGCGGTGGACCGTCGAGATGGAGTTGGCCTTGGTGATGATCAATGGTTCTTCACTGCGGGCGAAGTCGCGGACTTCGCCGCGCAACTCGATCGGCTTGCCGGCCCTGCGGCCCGCCCGCATGAGGCCGAGACCGGTGGCCGGCTTCGGCATCAGCCGGTCACGCGACCGGCCGCGCTCCAGCCGATACTCTCGATAGCCCAGAAAGGTGAAGTGGTTGTCCGCCATCCAGTCGAGCAGGGCGCTGGCCTCGGCTCGCTCGGCCCGGACCCGACGCGACGCGCGCAGGCCCGCGGCCAGTTGCAGGGCGCGCTCCCGCATGGGTTGCCAATCCTCGGTAGCCGCCCTGACATCAGCCAGCACGGCCTGCAAGGCAAGCTCGAGCGCTCCGGCGCGAGCCGGGTCCTCCATCCAGTCGATCTCGATCAACTGCCAGGACTCAAGCCTGCCGGGTCCCGTCTCGCCGGTCACCCGCTTGAGCCTGCCGGCACGGTCGCGCTCGACCCTCAGCACCGGATGCACGATGGTCGCTACCTGCAGCGCCTCCCGTGCCAGTACCATGCCGACCGAGTCCACCAGGAAGGGCATGTCGTCGGTGATCACCGAGAGGAAGGTGGAGGTGCCGTAGTGCAGCAACCCGACCAGGCCCTCGCCACGTCGCCGGCGAGCGCCCGCCCTGACCTGGAGTTCCATCAACTCCGCGAGTGCCGTCGGGGAACGGGTGGCGAGGTCTTCCTCGCCGACTCCGCGGTAAAAGTGTCCTGCCAGTCCCCGGAGTCCGATGGGGAGATCCCGCGGCCTGCGCCTGCTGGCGGCCGCCTCGATGGCGTCAATGATCCTCAGCCGCTTCGCAGGTAATTTCCCGACCATGCAGGGTTCACCATGGGCCTGTCAGCCCGGATCCTTTGATGCGCTGATTATACGGCCGTCACGGAGCTCACGGGCTCGAGCGGTCAACAGTTCGAGGATCCCGCCCAGCCGCTCCTGGTCGGCTTTCGAGAGTGCCTGCAGCAACTCCCGCTCGTAGGCCAGCGCTTGTGGTGCCACGTTGCGGTACAGCGCCTGCCCGGCCCGCGTCAGCTCCAGCGTGGTACAGCGACGGTCCTCGGCCGACTGCCGCCGTGACAGCCGCCCCTGGCGCAGCAGCCGGGCGACGGCGCGACTGACCGCCACCTTGTCCATCGCCGTGCGTGCGACCACGCCGGCGGCAGTCAGTCCCGGGCTTTGGGCCAGCACGGCGATCACCCGCCACTCCGGCGGGCTGAGGTCATGCTGGCCAGCGTAGAAGCCTGACAGGCTGGCAGAGAGGGTGTTGGCCAGCACGGACAGCCGGTAGGGCAGGAATTGCTCGAGGTGGAGCGCCGCATCGGGCCTGTTCGGGCTCATCTGTTTTCCTTTGCAAAACGGGCCGGATTATAATAGTTTCATATGTAACTAAAAGCACCCACGGCAGGGAGTCCCGCCATGCAGCCGATGCCAGACAACCCCATGGGAACGGATGGGTTCGAGTTCGTCGAGTACACGGCGCCGGAACCGGACGTGTTGCGCGGCCTGTTCGAGCGCATGGGTTTTCCCGTGGTGGCCCGGCACCGGCGCAAGAACGTCACGCTCCATCGCCAGGGAGACATCAATTTCATCATCAACGCCGAGCCGGGCAGTTTCGGCCAGAGGTTCGCCGCCGAGCATGGGCCTTCGGCTTGCGCCATGGCCTTTCGGGTGAAGGACGCCGCCCTCGCCCATGCGCGTGCGATTGAACTGGGTGCCGAGCCCGGTCCTTCCACGGCGGGTCCGATGGAACTAAACATCCCGAGCATCCGCGGGATCGGGGGCAGCCTCATCTACCTGGTGGACCGGTATGGGGGCCCGTCCATTTATGACGTCGACTTCGTGCCGGTCACCACGCCCTCTGGCGTCCAGGGTGCTGGTCTGATGCTCATCGATCACCTGACCCATAACGTCAGTCGCGGCAACATGGACAAGTGGGCAGGCTTCTACGAACGGCTGTTCAACTTTCGCGAGATCCGTTACTTCGACATCGAGGGCAGGAAGACCGGCTTGTTCAGCCGGGCGCTGACCAGTCCCTGCGGCAAGATCCGCATCCCGATCAACGAGTCGCAGGACGACAAGAGCCAGATCGAGGAATACCTGCGGGAGTACCGGGGCGAAGGCATCCAGCATATTGCGCTGGCCACTGACGATATCTATGCCAGCGTGGACGCCCTGAGAGCCAACGGCGTGGCTTTCCAGGACACGCCCGACACCTACTATGAGGGTGTGGAGACTCGCGTCGCGGGCCACCGGGAAGATCTCGGGGCCCTGCGCAGCCGGCGCATCCTGATCGATGGCTCCAAGCGCGAGGGCATCCTGCTGCAGATCTTCACCCAGAACGTCATTGGCCCGATCTTCTTCGAGATCATCCAGCGCAAGGGCAACGAGGGTTTCGGTGAGGGCAACTTCAAGGCCCTGTTCGAGTCCATCGAACTCGACCAGGAGCGCCGCGGCGTCATCTGAGCGGACGAATCAGGGCTGATGGGCGCGTGCCAGGTAGGCGTGCGAGCGCATCTCGGTCAGCCGGCTGGCCGTACGCAGGAAGTCGTGGGCCAAGCGCTCACCCCGGTACAGCGATTCCGGCGGGGCAGCGGCGGACAGGACCAGCTTGACGCCCCGATCGTAGAACTCGTCCACCAGGTGGATGAAGCGCCGTGCCGCGTCATCTTCGGCGGCGCTCAGGACCGGTACCTTCGACAGCAGCACGGTATGGTGGGTGCGCGACAGCTCGGTGTAATCGGCCTGGCCGCGCGGGCCCCCGCACAGGGCTTGAAAGTCGAACCAGGCCACACCCTCGGCGGCACGGCGGACCGGAACCTGTCGCCCCTGCAGGCACAGCGTTTGCGCGCACCCGACGGCGTAACCGGCCACCGCCGCGAAGCGCTCGGCCAGCGCCTGCTCGGAGGCAGGGTCGGTGCAATCGAAGTACAACGGCGCGCGCTCGAGCGTCCGCAGCCGGTAGTCGGTACCGCCGTCCACCTCGATGACCGTCAGGCGACGCTCGATCAATTCGATGGCGGGCAGGAAGCGCTGCCGCTGCAGGCCTCCCTCATACAACCTGTGCGGGGGCAGGTTGGAGGTGATCACCAGGGCGGTGCCCCGGTCCAGCAGTCCGCCGAACAGCCCGGCCAGCAGCATGGCGTCGGCAATGTCGTGGACGGCCAGCTCATCGAGACAGAATACCGGTGCCTCGGCGGCGAGGGCGGCTGACACCCCTGCCAGCGGGTCGGGGCGGTGCCTGAGTGTGCCCAGGCGATCGTGCACCTCCTGCATGAACCGATGGAAATGACGCCTGCGCGCGGAGGCGCCAAGCTGGCTGGCCAGCAGGTCCATCA
>JAUMBX010000071.1:0-12013 GCA_032119515.1 Steroidobacteraceae bacterium
CAAAACGTCTTCACGCAGGCGCTCGAGGTTGTTGGGGCCGGGCATCAGCCGATCGAACACCTCCATGGCCACGGGGACCAACCCGGGGTGCGCCACCCAGGTGCCATCGTGCCCATCGCCAGCCTCACGTTCCTTGTCGGCGCGGACCTTCGCAATCGCTGCCTCGTTCGCCCGGGGATCACCCTTGATGGGGATCTGGGCAGCCATGCCGCCCATCGCGAAGGCCCCGCGACGGTGACAGGTCTTGATCACCAGCTGCGAGTAGGAGCGCAGGAAGTGGGTGGTCATGGTCACGCTGGCCCGGTCAGGCAGCATGAAATCGGGGCGGTGGCTGAACTTCTTGATGAAACTGAAAATGTAGTCCCAGCGACCACAGTTGAGCCCCACGATGTAATCGCGCAGCTCCCACAGGATCTCGTCCATCTCGAAGGCCGCCAGGATGGTCTCGATGAGCACCGTACACTTGATGGTGCCGGGTTCGAGGCCGAGCGCGCGTTCTGCGTGCTCGAACACCCTCGCCCACAGGCGTGCCTCGAGGTGGCCCTCGAGCTTGGGCAGGTAGAAGTACGGCCCGGTGCCACGCCGCTTCAGTTCGGCGGCGTTGTGGAACAGGTACAGCCCGAAGTCCACCAGCGCACCCGGCACCGGCTCGCCATCCAGCAGCCAGTGCTTCTCATAAAGGTGCCAGCCGCGCGGCCGGACAATCAGGACCGCCGTGGTGTCGTTCAGGGCATACCGCCGCCCGTCCGGGTTGGTGAACTCGATGCTGCGGTCAACCGCGTCGCGCAGGTTCACCTGGCCCTGGATCACGTTGCTCCAGGTCGGGCAGAGCGAGTCCTCGCAGTCCGCCATGAACACCCGAGCCCCGGAGTTCAGGGCGTTGATGATCATCTTTCGCTCGGTGGGTCCGGTGATCTCTACCCTGCGGTCAAGCAGGTCGGCCGGAATGCCGGCCACCCGCCAGTCAGACGCGCGGATCTCCCGGGTGGAGTCGAGGAAATCGGGCAGCGCGCCAGCATCCAATTCCTTCTGCCGGGTATCACGGCGATTGAGGAGGACCTCGACGTCGTCGCGAAAGGTGGCGACCAGGTCGTCGACGAAGGCCATTGCCGGTTCGGACAGGATGCCTGACCATTCGGGCGGCGTGTCCTGTACGAAGGCGCGGCGGGTGTCAGTTCTAGAACTCATCGAGATTCCTCTCATAAAATACTGATATGACAGACTTTTCGATCCGTCACACAAGCTTTGAATTTGAGTTGACGCCCCGCCCGCAGCGGCGCTCGACGCTTTTGCGGTGCGAAAGAATAGGCATCGGCTCGCCCGCGCGCAAGCGGCACGAGACATGATTGTCATCCTGAACAAGCCCTTTGGGACCCTCAGCAAGTTCCGGGATGACCAGGGCCGGCCCACGCTCGCCGCCTGCGTACCCCACCAGGGCATTTACCCGGCCGGGCGACTGGATGCCGACAGCGAGGGGCTGCTGCTGCTGACCGACGATGGGGCCCTGCAGGCCCGGGTCAGTCACCCGAGGCATCACTGGCGGAAGACCTACTGGGCCCAGGTCGAGGGCCATCCTGGTGGCGAGGCCATGGCCAGGCTGGCGCGGGGGCCTGAACTGCGCGACGGGCCGACGCATCCCCTGTCGGTGCGGATGATCGACGAGCCAGAGGGGCTCTGGCCCCGCAATCCACCCATCCGGTTCCGCAAATCGATCCCGACCGCATGGCTGGAAATCGTGATTGCCGAGGGGCGGAACCGCCAGGTGCGGCGCATGACCGCGGCGGTCGGCCACCCTACCCTGCGCCTGATCCGCAGCCGGATCGGGCCATGGTCGATCGAAGGGCTGCAGCCGGGTGTATGGCGCGAGGTCAGTCCGGACGATGCCCGGCAATGAGCATGGCCAACTCGAGGGCCTGCTCGTAGTTGAGCCGCGGGTCCACGGCCGAGCGGTAAGCCCGGGAGAGATCGGCGTCGGCCAGTCCGCGCGCCCCGCCGGTGCACTCGGTCACGTTCTCGCCGGTCAACTCGCAATGGACCCCGCCAAGGCGTGACCCGCAGGCCTCGTGGATCCTGAACGCGGCTTGCACCTCACCCAGGATGTGCTCGAAGCGCCGGGTCTTGAGTCCATTGGACGCCGTTTCCGTGTTGCCGTGCATGGGGTCGCACACCCACAACACCTGGCGCCCGGTCTCGCGCACCGCCTCGATGGCCTTGGGCAGCCCTTCCTGGATTCCGCTGGCGCCGAAGCGGTGGATCAGGGTCAGGCGGCCGGGTTCATTGTCCGGATTCAGGATCACGACCAAGGCCTTCAGCCAGTCGGTATCCATCCCCGTACCAATCTTGACAGCCACCGGATTGGCGATGCCGCGGAAGTACTCCACGTGTGCGCCATCCGGCTGGGCAGTCCGCAGGCCGATCCAGGGCAGGTGCGTGGTCAGGTTGTACCAGCGCCCCTGGCGGGCAATGAAGCGGGTCTGGGCCTCTTCATACGGGAGCAGCAGGGCCTCGTGACTGGCGAAAAAGCGCACCAGGGTCGCCTCATGAATGGGCGACCCCGACAACGCTTCGAAGAAATCCAGCGAGTTGGCGATGGACTCCGCGACCCGCTCGTAGGCCTCGCGCAGGGGCGAGTGCTGCACAAAGTCGAGGTCCCAGTACTCGGGGTGGTGCAGGTCGGCAAACCCGCCATCGACGAGTGCCCGGACGAAGTTCAGGGTCAGCGCTGCCCGCTCGTAACCCCGCAGCATCAGCTCAGGGTCCGGGGTCCGTTCCTCGGCGGTAAAACCCGGCCGGTTGACGTTGTCGCCGCGGTAGCTGGGCAAGGACAGACCGTCGCGGGTTTCCAGGTCCGAGGACCTTGGCTTGGCATATTGGCCGGCAAAGCGCCCGACGCGAACGATGGGCTTCTTGAGCCCATGCAGCAGCACGAGGCTCATCTGCAGCAGGATCTTCAGCTTCTTGGCGATCTGGTCGGACTCGCAATCCGCAAAGCTCTCGGCGCAGTCCCCCCCCTGCAACAGGAACCGCTCGCCCCGCTGGGCCTCGGCCAGCTGGCTGCGCAGTTGATCCACCTCCCAGGACACCACGATGGGCGGCAGGCGGGCTATTTCGGCCATCATGGCATCGAGCCGCGTGGGATCGGGATAGCTCGGGGCCTGGCGGGCGATTTTCTGCCGCCATCCAGAGGGGCTCCAGGGTTGTGCCGTAGGCGCATTCATGCCGGCCGAATGCTACACAGGGCGCCCTCGCACCGCAAAAAAATCAAGGCCCTCACGGGCTTCCGCAGACCTTCCCCGGTCGCCCCCCCCCCGCCCCGGTGTGGCAATATCGGGGGACAACCTGGAGTGATCCATGCAAAAAGTGCTCGTACTGGGCGCCGGCAAGATCGGTGCCCTCATTTCCGGCCTGCTGGCTGGTGAAGCGGACTATTCGGTCGGCCTGGCCGACCTGCGGGCCGGTGCTGCAGCCTCGGTAGTGGCGGCCCACTCACTGCCCCGCCTGGAGGCTTTCGCGGTGGACGCGGCCGAGGACGCGGCCCTCGATGCACTGATGGGACGAGGCGACTGGCAGGCCGTGATTTCCTCACTTCCCTATTACTGCAACCCCAAGGTCGCCGAACTGGCGCGCAAGCACGGGCTGCACTACTTCGACCTGACCGAGGACGTGGAGGTCACCCGCGCCGTGCGCACCATCGCCGAAGGTGCCGGCACCGCGTTCGTCCCGCAGTGCGGCCTCGCACCGGGTTTCGTATCGATCGCGGCCAACGAGCTGATCTCGCACTTCGATTCACTGACCGCGGTGAAGCTGCGGGTGGGCGCCCTGCCCCAGCATCCCAACAACGTGCTCAAGTACTCGCTGACCTGGTCGACCGAGGGGCTGATCAACGAATACGGCAATCCTTGCCAGGCCATCGAGGGTGGCCGCCAGGTCGAGGCCGCACCACTCGAGGGACTGGAGGAGATCGAGATCGATGGCACGCTGTATGAAGCCTTCAACACCTCCGGTGGCCTGGGCTCGCTCGGCGAGACCTATGGCGACCGCTGCCAGCAGATGAACTACAAGACCATGCGCTATCCCGGGCATTGTGCACAGGTACGCCTGCTCATGAACGACCTGCGCCTGAACCAGGATCGAGATACCCTCAAGCGGATCCTGGAAAACGCAGTGCCGCAGACCCTGCAGGACGTGGTGGTCATCTACGTGGCCGTCACCGGCCAGCAGGACGGCGACCTCCGGGAAGAGAATTACGTCAACAAGGTCTATCCCCAGGAAATTGCCGGCAGGCTGTGGTCGGCGATCCAGGTCACCACCGCGGCGGGCATCACGGCCGTGGTGGACCTGGTACTTTCCGAGCCGGGCCGGCATCGAGGTTTCGTGCGGCAGGAGGCCTTCAGCCTGCCGGAGGTACTGGCCAACCGGTTCGGTCGCTGGTACGCACTGGGCGGGGACAAGACGGTCTCGGCACGGGTCGTGGTCGAAGGCAAGGCCGGTCAGCAGAAGCGGCTGTAAGGGAGACATTGATGAACACCAGGGAACTGCTGGAGAGCCTGGGGCTGGCCCCCATCAACGACGGCTGCTGGAGCGGCGATGCAGGCTGGGTCGGGGATTCAGACCTGCCCCTGCTGCACTCGGTCAACCCGGCCAACGGCGAGGTCATCGCCTCGGTGCGACCGGCTGGAGCGGCGCACTATGAAGCGGTGATCGCCTCCGCCAGCGAGGCCTTCAAGGCCTGGCGCAACGTCCCGGCACCGGGACGGGGCGAGGCCGTGCGGCGACTCGGCGCCTTGCTGCGGGAGCACAAGGACGCGCTGGGTAGCCTGGTGTCGCTCGAGGTCGGCAAGATCAAGGCCGAGGGCGATGGCGAAGTGCAGGAGATGATCGACATCGCCGACTTTGCCGTAGGCCAGTCGCGCATGCTGCATGGCCTGTCCATGCACTCCGAACGGCCGGGCCACCGGATGTACGAGCAGTGGCATCCGCTCGGGGTGGTGGGGGTCATCTCCGCGTTCAACTTCCCGGTGGCGGTGTGGTCCTGGAACGCGCTGCTTGCAGCCGCCTGCGGGGACAGCTGCGTCTGGAAGCCCTCGCCCAAGGCGCCGCTGACCGCCATTGCCGTCCAACACCTCTGCAACCGCATCATGCGCGAACTGGAACTGCCGCCGATCTTCCAGCTCTTCATCCCGGCTGGCAATGAATTGGCCGAGCGCTTCGTCGAAGATCGGCGGGTGTCGCTGGTCAGCTTCACGGGCTCCACTGCCGTGGGACGCGAGGTCGCCACCCGCGTGGCCCGCCGGCTCGGCAAGAGCCTGCTCGAACTGGGCGGCAACAACGCCATCATCGTCGACCAGCAGGCCAACCTCGACCTGGTGATCCCCGCCGTGGTGTTCGGGGCGGTGGGCACGGCCGGCCAGCGCTGCACCTCGACCCGTCGCCTGCTGGTCCACGAGTCGCTGTTCGAATCCGTGCAGAGGCGACTCGTCTCGGCCTACGCCCAACTGCGCATTGGCGATCCGCTGGATCCGGCTACGCTCGTCGGTCCGCTGATCGACGCGCAGGCGGTGACCCACTATCGCTCTACCCTGGAAGCGGTGATCGAGCAGGGAGGTCGGGTGCTGGTGGGAGGCAAGGTCCTCGATCGGCCGGGTTTCTATGTCGAACCGACCCTGGTCGAGGCCAGCAACGACCTGCCGGCCGTGCAGAACGAGACCTTCGCCCCCATCCTCTACATGATTCCCTTCGCCACACTGGACGAGGCGATCGGTCTGCACAACGACACGGCTTATGGCTTGTCCTCAGCCATCTTCACCGATCGCCTGCAGCACGCGGAGCGGTTCCTGTCCGTCGCCGGCAGCGACTGCGGCATCGCCAACGTCAACATCGGCACTTCGGGCGCTGAAATCGGCGGCGCCTTCGGCGGAGAAAAGGACACCGGCGGCGGACGCGAATCGGGCTCGGACGCGTGGAGGGCCTACATGCGCCGTCAGACCAACACCATCAACTACTCGGCGGAACTGCCCCTCGCCCAGGGCATCCGGTTCGACCTCTCATGATGGGCGCGCTCCGCAAGGTGCTGCTGGCGGCCAGTCTCGGCCTGATTGGCCTTGCCCCGCCGGCGGGCGCGGACACCGGCCTGATAATCAAGCTGCAGGACGCCATCGGTCCGGCCACCGCGGAGCACTTCCTCGATGGCCTGGAGCGGGCCAGGAAAGACGGACACGCGCTGGTCATCCTGGAGCTCGACACGCCCGGCGGTCTCGATGCCTCCATGCGCGACATGATCCAGGGCATCCTCGCGTCTCCGGTCCCCGTCGTGACCTGGGTCGCCCCGCCGGGAGCACGGGCCGCCAGCGCGGGCACCTATCTGCTCTACGCCAGCCATGTAGCGGCGATGGCTCCGGGTACCAACCTCGGAGCCGCCACGCCCGTGGCCATTGGTGGCGGTGGTGGTGGTGGCGGTAGCGGTGAGGGCGATGCCAAGGGCAACCCGTCCAGCGCCATGGAGCGCAAGTCGGTCAATGACGCGGTGGCCTACATCAGAAGCCTCGCCGAGCTGCGGGGTCGCAACGTCGAATGGGCCGAGGCCGCGGTGCGCGGGGCGGAAAGCCTGCCTGCCGAGGAGGCCCTGGCGGCGGGTGTCATCGACCTGGTCGCGGCCGACGAGGCGGCATTGCTCGCCGCCATCGACGGCAAGACCGTCTCGACCCAGGAGGGAGACGTCACCCTGGCAACTGCCGGCATGGTGCTCGAGCGTCATGAACCTGGCTGGCGTATCAACCTGCTGTCGGTCATCACCAATCCGCTGGTCGCCTATGGCCTGCTCATCATCGGCCTCTACGGGCTGCTCTTCGAAGGTTACAACCCGGGCGCCATCGTGCCCGGCGTGGTGGGCGCGATCTGCCTGCTGATCGGCCTGTACGCGCTGCAGGTGCTGTCCGTGAATTACGCCGGACTGGCGCTGATCGTGCTGGGACTGCTGATGATGATCGCGGAGATCTTTGTCCCGAGTTTCGGTGCCCTTGGGCTGGGCGGGCTGGCGGCCTTCGTGTTCGGCTCGGTCATGCTCATGGAATCCGGCGGCCCGGTGCTCGGCGTCAGCACCGTGCTGCTGGCCAGCGTGGCTACCGCTGCCGGCCTGTTGATGCTGGGCACCGTCTTCCTGGCCCACCGGGCCCGCAAACGTCCCATCGCCAGCGGCGCGGAGCAGATGGTTGGAGCCATAGGCGTAGCCGTCGAGTCTTTCGAGGGTGAGGGACGGATTCGCCTGTATGGCGAGGACTGGGCGGCAACCAGCGCCCAACCGGTCGCCGCAGGGGAACACGTGCGGGTGAAACGTGTCCAAGGATTGTCACTGGAGATCGAGCCCATCGGGCCGGCCGGGTCTGATCCGGCCAAAGGGAGGTAGCCTTGTTGATTCCTTTCATCGTTCTCGGGGTAGTGCTGATTGCCCTCCTCGCCAACTCGATCAAGATCCTCAAGGAGTTTGAGCGGGGAGTCATTTTCACGCTTGGTCGCTACACGGGTGTGAAGGGCCCAGGCCTGATCCTGGTCCTGCCGGGCATTCAGACCATGTCCAGGGTCGACCTCAGGACCATCGTGCTCGATGTACCCAAGCAGGACGTGATCTCCCGCGACAACGTCTCCGTCAAGGTCAACGCGGTGGTGTATTTCCGCGTGGTCGATCCCGCCAAGGCCATCATCCAGGTGGCCAACCCTTTCGAGGCCACCAGCCAGCTTGCCCAGACCACCCTGCGCTCGGTACTGGGCCAGCATGAGCTCGACGAGATGCTCTCGCAGCGCGAGAAACTCAACGCCGACGTGCAGAGGATCCTGGATGACTCCACCGATATCTGGGGTATCAAGGTGTCACACGTGGAGATCAAGCACGTGGACCTCGACGAGAGCATGATCCGCGCCATGGCCCAGCAGGCCGAAGCGGAGCGCAGCCGTCGGGCCAAGGTCATCCACGCCGATGGCGAGCGTCAGGCGGCTGCCGCGTTGGTCGAGGCGGCCAAGACGCTGGGTGGCGACCCGCGCGCGATCCAGCTGCGTTACCTGCAGACCCTCTCCGGGCTAGCGTCCAGCGGCACGCAGACCATCGTGTTTCCGCTGCCGATGGACCTGATCACCCCCCTGCTGAACGGCAAGACCGGCTCCTCAGGCTGAGGCGGGCGTTTCGCGGGCGATTTCGACCTGGCGGGTGAGGCGCTTGGCGGACACCGGGATAGCCGTGCGCAATTCCTGAGCGAACAGTGAAACGCAGTACTCGTGCGTCATCCACACCAGGAGCTGTCCCGCGGCACCCCGAGCCTCGAGCCGCAGCGCCTCGCGTCGCCACTGCAGCAGTTCCACCTGCGCGGCACCGGCAGGCCCACGCGACTGCGGCAGCCGGGCGATCCGCTTGACCAGGCCACGCAGGTAGCGCGGCAGGTGATCGAGCCAGGGGCTGGACGCGGGGCCCAGGAAACCCGGCCCGGCGAGCTGCTCGAGCTGCGCCTTGCAGTCACCGACCAGCGCGGGATCCAGCCCATCCGGCAGGCCGGCCAGGGCGGCAGCGGCTTGGCGCCGGAGGCCGAGGGTTTCGCGCGCCAGCGCCGCGATCCGCATGGCTTCCTCGTAGACCTCCGGGCGACCCACCTCATACAGCGCCTCGAACTCGGTCGGACTGCGGGGTAACGGAGTCTCTACCCGCAGGCAGCAGCGCTCGACTGCCCGGTCGCACAGGGCGTCGATGAAATCCCTCACCGGGCACACCGACTGACACAGCAGGGGCAACTCGCGATCCTTGGCCACGGAGGCGCGCACGTGGCGCAGCTGCGCATCGAGGGCCAGGGACAGCAGTCGCAGAACGCCGCCCCGATGTGACGCTTCGGCCTCCGTCGGACTGGCGAGGCAGGTAAGGTTGACCTCCCGGCCGCGGTCCTCCAACGCGGGATAGGCAACGCCAGCCTCACCCGCGCACCCGAGTGGAACTTCCAAGGGTAGTTCGCCGAAATCCCATTTCCTCAACCCTTGTCGCTGAAAGGCACTCGCCGACCTGGCGATCGCCCGGCGCCCCTGCTCCGCGAACTGCCGTTTCAGGGCTTCGAGGTCCCGCCCCGTGCCCAGCACCCGACCCTCCTGATCCACCACCTTGAGGTGGTAACGAAGGTACGCGGGCAGGTCGATCCCCACGAGGGCTGCCGGGGCAATGGGCGTACCGGCAGCCTCCGTCAGGACCTGTGCCACGCTCTCGAAAAAGTTGCCTCCCTCCCTCGCCTGCAGTCGCAGGAGGCAGCGCGCGGCCACGTCGGGCGCCGGCACCAGGTGGCGGCGCACAGTCTTGGGGAGACCCTTGATCAAGAGCGTCACGCACTCGTGCCGCCAGCCGGGCAGGCCCCAGTCGAGCTCCCGTTGCTGCAGGCGCCCGAGTGACACCAGTGGCACGGCCAGGGTGGCGCCGTCATCCTCGGCGCGGGGATCGAACCGGTAGGTGACACGCAACCGCAAGCCTCCCAGCACGACCTCATCGGGATAGGCCTGTACCTCCGGTCGCCTGGCACCCTTGCGCAAGATCGCTGCCTCGTCGATGCGCAGGAGCTGACCGGCGCGGTCACCGCTGGCGTCCAGCCACTGCAGGAGGCTTCTTAGATCGCCGACAGCCCCGGGCAGTCGCTGTTCGTAGAAGTCACGCAGCAGCGCCTCGTCGACGAGGTCACCGCGTCGCCGGAGCCGATCCTCGAGCTGATCAAGTCGTGAGCGGACCTCGACGTTGTGCCTCAGCCAGGGCGGCGACCTGCTCAGCTGCCCGGCCAGCAGGCCCTCCTCGATCAACAGCCTGCGCGCCAGAGCGGGATCGAGTCGCGCCAGCGGGACTCTTCGCCCGCCGCCGAGGGCAAGCCCGTAGTAGGACACCGACTCGGTGACCGTTGCCGCGCCCCGCTCCGGATCCCATTGCGGGTCGCCGTGCTCCCTGCGGATCAGGTGCAGTGCGGCGGCCTCGATCCACTCGGGGCGAATGGACGCCAGCAGTCTCGCCTGGACCCGGCCGGTATCGACCAGACTGGCCGCCATCACCCACGGCGGACGTCGGGCACCCGTCGGCCCGGGTGCGACGATAAAACGCAGCCCGCGCGGTCCCAGATAATCGCCCTGCTCGGTCCTGCGACCCAGTTGTCCCAGCAATCCCACCAGCAGGGACCGATGCAGGCTTTCCGGGCTCGCCCCAGCTTTAGAGATCCGCCATCCCAGACGTTTGCATTCCTCCTCCAGTTGGCTGCGCAGCGCTTCCCATTCACGCATGCGCACCGCCGACAGGAACCGTTCCCGACACCAGCGCCGCAGCGCGGAGGAACCCGATTCGGCACGCACGGCCTTCCAGTCGGCATGCAGCCGCAGCAGCCCCAGGAAGTCCGAACCAGGCTCGGCGTATTCCCGATGTTTCTCATCGGCAGCCTGTCGGGACTGAAGCGGCCGTTCCCGGGGATCCTGGATGCTCAGGAACGCCACGACCACCACGGTCTCGGCCAGCGCGCCGCCTCGGGCAGACTCGGCCAGCATCGCTCCCAGCCGCGGGTCGAGCGGCAACCTGGCCAGCTTGCGCCCGAGGGGCGTGATCCGACGCTCCTGGTCCAGTGCCCGCAGTTCCTGCAGCAACCGGACGCCGTCACTGATGCGCCTGAAATCGGGCGGGTCCGGAAACGGAAAGTCGCCGATCTCACCCAGTCCCAAGGCCGCCATCTGCAGGATCACGCTGGCGAGATGGGTGCGCTGGATTTCCGGGGGCGTAAAGGCCTCGCGCGACTGGTAGTCGTCTTCGGCATAGAGCCGAACGCAGATACCGGGGCCGGTCCTTCCACATCGGCCAGCGCGCTGGTCGGCGCTGGCCCGCGAGATGCGCTCGACGGGCAGCCTCAGGACCCTTGCCTGAGGACTGTAACGGGCAATGCGTGCCAGGCCGGAATCCACCACGGCACGCACGCCGGGGACGGTCAGGGAGGTCTCGGCCACGTTGGTGGACAGGATGATCCGCCGCCGCGAGCCGCGTTCGAAGACGCGCCGCTGTTCCTGCCACGACAGGCGGGAGAACAGCGGCAGCAGTTCGGCACGCTGCCCCACGGCCCGCTGCAGGGCGCGCACCGCCTCGTGAATCTCCCTCTCTCCCGGCAGGAAACACAGGATGTCACCGCCCTCCAAGGCGCGCTCGTCCAGCAGACTGGACACCGCGCGGATCAAACCCGCATTGAGGTCAAGGTCGAGGTCATCCTCCGCATCGGCGTCCAGCGGCAAGTGCCTCACCTCGATGGGGTAACCCCTGCCGGACACCTCGATGATCGGTGCGTTGCCGAGAAAGCTGGCGATCCGCTCCGGGTCGAGGGTGGCGGAGGTTACGATGAGCTTGAGGTCAGGTCGACGCGGCAGGAGCTGCTGGAGATAACCGAGCAGGAAGTCGATGTTGAGCGAGCGTTCATGGGCCTCGTCGATGATCAGGGTGTCGTAGCGGGAGAGCAGCCGATCGGCACGGATCTCGGCAAGAAGGATGCCGTCGGTCATCACCTTGACCACCGTGTCAGCGTCCGTGGCGGTGCTGAAGCGGACCTGAAAACCCACCTCACTGCCCTGGGCGACACCGAGCTCCTCGGCCAGCCTGGCTGCGACGCTGCGTGCTGCAATGCGCCTCGGCTGGGTATGTCCAATCAGGCCCAGCCGACCCCGTCCGGCGGCCAGGCAAGCCTTGGGCAACTGGGTGGTCTTGCCGGAGCCCGTCTCGCCACACACCACCAGCACCTGATGCCGGCCAAGGGCTTCGACCACCTCGTCGAAACGCTCGGTGAAGGGCAGCCCGGGCGCCGGCGTGACCCGCTCGAGCACTGCAGGAAACGGGCGGGCGCTCACCGGCCGGGCAGACGAACGGTCACGCTGGCGCCCCCGAGTGCACTGTCGCCGATGGACAGGCTCCCGCCATGGGCCGCCACGATTTCAGCACTGGCGGCGAGTCCGATGCCCTGACCCTCGACGGCCGTGTCGATCCGTGCGC
>JAUMBX010000072.1:0-4251 GCA_032119515.1 Steroidobacteraceae bacterium
CCAGCGAGCGGCTGGCTGATTCCGCCGCGTGCCTGGTTCGCGAGGAGCATGACGTGGGCCCGCAACTCAGGAAGCTGCTGGAATCGGCCGGGCAGGCCCTGCCGCCCTCGGTGCCCTGGCTGGAGGTCAATGCCTCGCATGCGCTGGTGAAGGAACTGGAGACCCTGCCCGACGGGGACCGGTTCTCGGATCTTGCGCACCTGCTTCACGAGCAGGCCGTCCTTGCCGAGGGCGGTGCGCTCGCCGATCCCTCGGCCTTCGTGCGCAGGCTCAACCGGCTGCTGGTTGGCCCTGGCGGTTCATCGATCGTGCTTCCCGGCCTATAATCGGGGGCATGACCGACCAGCCGACCGGACCCGATGAGCTGCGCGCCCGACTGACGCCCGAGCAGTATCACGTCACCCAGGAGAAGGGTACGGAGCGCCCCTTCACGGGTCGGTACTACCGCACCACCGAAGCGGGAACCTACCGCTGCATCTGCTGTGGCGACGACCTGTTCTCATCCACCACCAAGTTCGATGCCGGGTGTGGCTGGCCCTCCTTCTGGTTACCCCTGGCCGGGGAGCGGGTCCGGACCCACCTGGACACCAGCCATGGCATGGTGCGTACCGAGGTCACCTGTGCAACCTGTGGTGCCCACCTCGGGCATGTGTTCGAGGACGGCCCTGAACCCACCGGTCTCAGGTATTGCATCAACTCTGCTTCCCTGGACTTCCAGCCCGAATGAATCCTGCGCCACGTTTGCTCGCCCTGCTGTCACTGCTGCTTGCGGCCATCCAGCCGGCACTTGGACAGGACGCCCCGGCGGTCGAGGCCGCCCCCGCTGCCCCGGCAGCGGCCCCCACCCAGCTCGTGACCGAGGAGCTTCGTCCCGGCGTCGGGGAGACGGCCATGCCCGGCATGCAGGTGGTCGTGCACTACACGGGCTGGATCTACCAGCCCGATGCCCTGGGTTTTCGCGGTCGGAAGTTCGACAGCTCCCGGGACAAGTCCCGGCCGTTTTCGCTGCGCCTCGGCGAGGGCCGGGTGATCGCCGGCTGGGAGCAGGGGCTGCCCGGTATGCAGGTCGGTGGGCTGCGCAGGCTGGTCATTCCCCCGCAGCTGGCCTATGGCGACCGGAACATCGGCAATGGCCTGATTCCCCCGGGCTCCACCCTGGTGTTCGAGGTGGAGTTGCTGGCCGTGGAATCCAATGCCGTCCTGGAGAACGTACGATGAAGAACCTGCATCGAGCCCTCTTGCCGCTGGCTATGGCCCTGACCGCTGCCCTGGGATCCACCGGGCAGGCCGCTGAGGTCCTGCATGCGGCGGGGCTGGTCGACGTGCGCACGGGCAAGCTGCTCGGCCCTACCACCGTGGTGGTGGAGGAGGGGCGCATCACGGCCGTCGAGCCTGGGCATCGCCAGCCGGCCGACGGCGATGAGGTCGTCGATCTCGGCGGCTGTACGCTGCTGCCTGGCCTGATGGACATGCACGTCCATCTCACCAGCGAGTACAGCGCGAGGGCGGAGCTCGATCGTTACAAGAAGAGGGAGGCCGACGTCGCCCTGGATTCGACCGTCTACGCGGAGCGCACCCTGCAGGCGGGTTTCACGACCGTCCGCGACCTGGGCGACAGTTTTCTCGCCTCCCTGTCGTTGAGGGATGCCATCAATGCGGGGAAGGTGGCCGGCCCCAGGGTCTTTACCGCCGGCAAGTCCATTGCCACCACGGGCGGTCATGCAGACCCGACCAACGGCCTCTCACCGGTCCTGACGTCCGCGGTGGGCGACCCGGGCCCGATGAAGGGCGTTTGCAACGGTGCGGCGGAATGCGCCCAGGCAGTGCGCCAGCGCTACAAGGACGGATCGGACGTGATCAAGATCACTGCCACCGGCGGTGTGCTGTCCATTGCCCGCAGCGGCCAGGCCCCGCAGTTCCAGCCAGGTGAACTCGAGGCCATCGTGGCCACGGCCCGCGACTACGGCTTCACCGTGGCCGCTCACGCGCACGGTACGGAGGGCATGAAGCGGGCGGTGCTCGCCGGGGTGGACAGCATCGAGCATGGCACCTTCATGGACGAGGAGACCATGCGCCTGATGAAGGAGAAGGGCACGCTGTACGTGCCGACCATCTCGGCCGGACGCTGGGTCTACGAAAAGGGCCAGCAGCCCGGCTTCTTTCCGGACGTGGTCCGGCCCAAGGCCTTGAGTATCGGCCCCCAGATCCAGAACACCTTCGCGAGAGCCTATCGTGCCGGCGTGCCCATCATGTTCGGCACGGATTGCGGCGTGTGTGAGCATGGCACCAACGGCCGGGAATTCGCCTACATGGTCGAGGGCGGCATGCCGGCCATGGAGGCCATCCAGTCCGCCACCCTGGTACCGGCGCGTTTCCTCGGTATCGGTGACCGCCTCGGCAGCCTCGAGGCAGGCAAGCTTGCCGACATCGTTGCAGTCCCCGGCGATCCCATTGCCGACGTCGAACTCCTCAGCCGGGTAGCCTTCGTCATGAAGGACGGCAGGATCTACCGCAACGATTGCACCAGTTTGCAGTGAGTGCCGCCCAGCGCAGCCTGATCGACGGGCCTGCCGGCCAGATCGAAGTCCTGCTAGAGACTCCTGCAGTCGCCACGCCAGGCGTGGTGGCAGTCTGTTGCCATCCGCATCCCCTGTATGGCGGCACCCTGCAGAACAAGGTCGTCCACGCGTTGTCCCGGGCCGCACTCGATGCCGGCGTGCCGGCCGTGCGTTTCAACTTCCGCGGGGTCGGTGCCAGCGAAGGCGGGCACGATGGCGGCGTAGGGGAAGTGGAGGATGCGGCTGCGGTGGCGGAGTGGGCGCAAGCCAGGACGGGGGCGAGCCGACTTTGGTCGATGGGGTTTTCCTTTGGGGCCTTCATCGCTTTCCAGCTGGCGGTGCGCGAGGCCGCCGAGCGCCTGGTTACGGTGGCGCCTCCGGTACAGCGTTTCGACTTCACGCACCTGACCCTCCCCACCTGCCCCTGGCTGGTGGTCCAGGGCGACCAGGATGAGCTGGTCAATCACGAGAGGGTGAACGAGTGGACGCGCGGCCTGCACGCTCCGCCGCGGGTCCTGTTGTTCGAGGGGGCCGACCATTTCTTCCACGGGCGCATCAGCGACTTGAGGCATGCGGTGGGCGACTGGCTGGGCAGCTGAGCCAGCCGTGCCCGGGAAAACAAAAGGGCGGCCTGGGGCCGCCCTTTCGCATCCCGACGTGACGGATCGGCTTAGCCGACCATCTCGTTCAGTCCCTTGAGGGACCGGATCCGGACCTTCTTGGAGGCGGGCTTGGCCTTGATGGTCATGGCCGCGCCCGTGAAGGGGTTCGTGCCCTGACGAGCCTTGGTGGCCGGCTTCTTGACCACCCGCATCTTGCAGACGCCTGGCAGGGTGAAGGTGCCAGCGCCCTTCAGCGCCTTCTTCATCACGCCACCGAGCGAATCAAATACGGCAGACACCTGCTTCTTGCTCAGGTCGGTCTGGTCAGCAATGGCCGCGATGATCTGCGACTTGGTCGGTGCGGCGGTGCTCTTTGCCATGGAGATCTCCTGTTGGTTGGCCTGGCGGCCACCGGCCGCCCTGTTTGAATAGCGCGTGAACGATAGCACGGCGATAAGCGTCAGATAAGGGGGAAACGGGTAAAAAAAGCTTTTTTACTGGCGCGAGCGCTCAAACTGGCGGACCACCCTGGCCGACATGCTGGCCGGAGATTGCAGGGGCCTGGCTTCAAGCAGGAACGTGACGGGCTCCCGGTCATGCAGGGGCGCCAGGGCAAGATAGGACACGACCCCACCGGTGTGCACCATGCGGAATTCCAGCGTGGTGTCTTGCCCGGTCAAACGACGCAGGCTGCCCGAGACCACCGATTCCACGCTGGATCCGATCTGCCCCGCTGCGTTGCGCTGCAGCACCGAGACGTTCACCAGCAGTCCATCAGCGCTGCCGTTCAGGCCGTATGACTTGCGGACTGAGGCGGGAATTTCCGACATCGGCAAGATGCCGTAGCGCATCTCGTGACCGCTGCCGACCACGACGCCGGGATCCGCGTAATCACGGGCGGCGACCGGCGCGGCGGGTTCAGTGCCACACCCCCCCAGCAGGGTGAACAGCAGGACCAACGATGCTGCCTGCCCGGACGGCTTCATGTGATCAGCAGCTTGGCCGCCTGCAGCAGCAGCAGCGCCACCAGCGGTGAGAAATCCAGTCCGCCCAACGGAGGAATGAAACGCCGCAGTGGCGTCAGCAGGGGC
>JAUMBX010000073.1:0-7486 GCA_032119515.1 Steroidobacteraceae bacterium
GGCCAGGGTGCTGGGGCTCGACCCCGGTTCGCTGGTCACCGGCTACGGGGTCATCGATCTCGACGGGAGCAGCGCGGCCTACGTCGCCAGCGGCAGCCTGCGAACCGGCGGTGGGGCCATGACCTCGCGGCTGACCACGATTTTCGAGGGGCTGGGTCGCCTGTTGCAGGACTTTCAACCCGATGAGGTCGCGATCGAAAGGGTGTTCATGAAGTCCAACCCGGACAGCGCCTTGAAGCTGGGCCACGCCCGCGGCGCTGCCCTGTGTGCCGTGGCCACCCGGGGCATCGAGGTCCACGAATACGCCCCCAGGGAGGTCAAGCTGGCCGTGGTGGGCACTGGAGCTGCGGACAAGCGGCAGGTCCAGCACATGGTCAAGGCCCTGGTGCGGGTCGAGGGTCGGCTCGGCCTCGACGCCTCGGATGCGCTGGCCATCGCCCTGTGCCATGCCCATCACCGCGTTCTGGCTGGCTCGCGGAGGCTCGCATGATCGGTTTTCTCAAGGGGCGACTGGTCGGCAAGCAGCCGCCTGCGCTCTCGCTAGACGTGGGCGGTGTCGGCTACGAGCTCGAGGCACCCATGTCCACGTTCTATTCCCTGCCCGCCGTTGGCGAGCTGGTGACCCTCCACACTCACCTCGTGGTGCGCGAGGACGCCCATCTGCTGTACGGATTTTCCAGTCATGAGGAACGGCAGCTGTTCCGTGACCTGCTGCGCGTCAGCGGTGTGGGGCCCAAGATCGGTCTGGCCCTGTTGTCGGGGATGAACGTGCAGGCCATCCTCATGTGCATCGAGGCGCAGGACGTGGAGGCATTGGTGCGGGTGCCGGGCATCGGCCGCAAGACGGCAGAAAGGCTCCTGATCGAGATGCGGGACCGCATCCGCACCCTGGGCACGGGTGCCCTGCCGACCGGCGGGTCGGCGAACCCGGCGGGCCCCGCCGCGGAGGCCTTCGCGGCACTGGTCGCTCTCGGTTACAAGCCCCCTGAGGTGACCCGCCTGCTGGCGGGTGTCAGCAAGGAAGGCTGCGGCACCGAGGACCTGATTCGCGAGGCGTTGCGCCTCGCTGCGAGCCGCTGAGCATGGCCGGTTCCCTCGACGAGGACCGGCTGGTCGGCGCTGCCCAGGGACGGGACGACGAAGTCATCGACCGGGCAGTCAGGCCCAGGCGGCTGGCAGATTACGTGGGCCAGCGACCCGTCAAGGAGCAGATGGAAATCTTCATCGAGGCCGCGCGCAGGCGCAGCGAGGCGCTCGATCACCTCCTCATCTTCGGCCCTCCCGGTCTTGGCAAGACCACGCTGGCCAGCATCGTGGCGACCGAAATGGGAGTCGGCCTGAAGCAGACTTCGGGACCGGTGCTGGAGCGTCCGGGCGACCTGGCGGCCATCCTGACCGGCCTGCAGCCAAAGGATGTCCTGTTCGTCGACGAGATCCACCGGCTCAGCCCGGTGGTGGAGGAAATCCTCTACCCGGCGATGGAGGATTTCCAGCTCGACATCATGATCGGCGAGGGGCCGGCAGCGCGCTCCATCAAGCTCGATTTGCCGCCCTTTACCCTGGTGGGGGCCACCACGCGCGCTGGCCTTCTGACCTCGCCGCTCCGGGATCGCTTCGGCATCGTGCAGCGCCTGGAGTTTTACACGGTGGCTGACCTCGCCGGCATCGTCTCCCGGTCAGCCGGTATCCTGGGTTTGCAGGCCGAGGATGCCGGGGCCGAAAAAATTGCCGAGCGTTCCCGGGGTACGCCGCGCATTGCCAACCGCCTGCTGCGCCGGGTGCGGGATTTTGCCGAGGTCAAGGCCGACGGCAGGATCACCGGCCAGGTGGCCGAGTCTGCGCTGGATCTTCTCGAGGTGGACCGGCAGGGTTTCGACCTGCTCGACCGCAAGCTGCTCACCACCATCATGGACAAGTTCTCGGGAGGTCCGGTGGGCATCGAGAGCCTGGCGGCGGCCATCGGTGAGGAACGTGGAACGCTCGAGGACGTCATCGAGCCGTTCCTGATCCAGCAGGGGTTCCTGATGCGCACCGCCCGCGGCAGGGTGGCCACTCGCCACGCCTACCTGCACTTCGGCCTCGAGCCGCCTGCAGCCGATCCGGCTGCCGGTAACCTGCCGCTGTTCCGCGATTGACAGCATGTCTTCGGCGGCACACTTCGTCTGGCAGGTGAGGGTGTACTGGGAGGATACCGATGCGGGCGGCATCGTCTACTACGCCAATTATCTGCGTTTTCTCGAGCGTGCGAGGACTGAGTGGCTGCGGGCGAGGGGCTTCGAGCAGGGCAAGTTGCTCGCCGAGGAACGCATCCAGTTTGCGGTGGTCGAAATTGCCGTGGCCTACCGTTCTCCGGCCCGCTACGGCGACCTGCTGGAGGTGACGGCGAGCGTCCGGGAGTGCCGGCAGGCGTCGATCAGTTTCGTACAGGAGGTACGGCGCGTGTCCGACCGACAGTTGCTGGTGGAGGCCAACGTGCGCGCGGCCAGCCTCGATGCGGACAGCCTGCGACCGCGACCATTGCCGGCAGGTATGAGGGAGGCGCTGATTGATGGCTGAGCAACAGAGTCTGTTGGCATTGGTGGCTGAGGCCAGCCTGGTCGTCCAGCTGGTGATGTTGGCTCTGCTGGCGGCCTCGGTCCTTTCCTGGGCCATCATCTTCCGCAAGCGCGCCTTGATCTCTCGGGCCCGAAGCGAGGCAGATCGTTTCGAGAACCTCTTCTGGTCCGGTGGCGACCTGGCGAAGCTGTATCGCCAGCTCGAGTCGCGTCGAGATTCGGTGACCGGCATGGAAGCCATTTTCGTCGCCGGCTTCGAGGAATTCAGGCGGGGACGTGCCCGCCAGGATTTGCCGGCCGGTGTGCTGATGGAGGGTGCTCGCAGGGCCATGCAGGTCGAGCAGATGAAGGAGCTCGACCGGCTGGATGAGAGCCTGGCCACCCTGGCCACCATCGGCTCCACGAGCCCCTACGTCGGACTGTTCGGTACGGTCTGGGGCATCATGGGCGCGTTCCAGGGACTGGGTGCCGTCCAACAGGCCACGCTCGCCATGGTGGCCCCCGGAATTTCCGAGGCACTGATTGCCACCGCGATGGGGCTGTTCGCGGCGATCCCGGCTGTGGTGGCCTACAACCGTTTCGCGGACCGCGTGGGTCGGCTCGAACTGCGCCAGCAGACTTTCATGGAGGAGTTCACCGCCGTGCTGGCGCACCACACCAGCGGTGAGGTCAGGTGAATTCGCCGGCAAGCCGCCGTCGACGACTCATGGGGGAGATCAACGTGGTCCCCTACATCGACGTCATGCTGGTGTTGCTGATCATCTTCATGGTGACGGCACCCCTGTTGACGCAAGGCGTGCAGGTGGAACTGCCCGACGTCGAGGCGGCGCCGATCGACGCCAAGGAGCTCCTCGACAAGGAGCCCCTGGTGCTCTCGGTGGATCGCGACGGTCGTTTCTACCTGAACCTGGGCAGCAACGAAGACGCTCCGCTTGAGGACGTCGAGGCCGAGCGGAGGGCCAGGGCCGTGCTGGAACGTGATCCGAGCACTGCCGTACTGGTCAAGGCGGACACCATGGTGCCCTACGGGCGGGTCGTGGTGGGCATGGCCATGCTGCAGCGCAGTGGGGCCAGTCGGATCGGTTTCCTGACTGATCCCGCTGCCGGTCGGGCGCTGGATGAACTGACCCGGCGATGAAATACCCGTTCAGGCTTGGGCCGGTGGGCATTTCACTGCTGATGCACCTGGTGCTGGTGGGGGCGTTGGGCCTGAATATGCGTTATGCCCCGTCACAGGCATCGCCGGTGCCGCCCATCGAGGCAGTCAATCTCGATGCCGTGGTCCTCGAGGCCGCCGCCGAAATACGTCGGCAGGAGGACAGGCGCCGGGCGATGGCCGCAGCCGAGGCCAATGCAGAGCGGGAAGCGCAGGCGCAGGCAGCAGAGCGCGCGGTGGCCCAACGTGAAGCGGCGCAGCAGGCTCGGGAAGAACAGGCTGCGGCGGAAAAAAAGGCGATCGAAAAACGGGCGGCAGATCGCCGTGCGGCGGAGCAGAGGGCGGCCGAAAAGAAAGCGGCAGAGCAGAGGGTCGCCGCGAAACAGGCAGCAGAGAAGCGGGCCGCCGAACAACAGGCCGTGGAGAAACAGGCGGCTGAAAAACAGGCGACGGAACGCCGTGCTGCCGACGCCCGGCGGGCGCAGGCTGAACTGGCGGCGAGGCTGGAGGCCGACCAGCGCCGTGCGGCGGCGATCGCTGCGGGTGAGCGCCAGCGTTACCAGGCGGCCATCCAGGCCCGCATTGAATCTAGCTGGGTACGGCCTGCGTCGGCGCGACCAGGGCTGCGTTGTGTGATCCGGGTACGCCAGATTCCGGGCGGAGAAGTAGTGGACGTCAGCCTCGGGGCCTGCAACGGCGACGAGGCGATCAGGCAATCGATCGTCAGTGCGGTGCTGCGTGCCTCGCCGCTCCCCCTGCCTGGCGATCCGGGACTGTTTGAGCGCAACCTGGAGGTGACGTTTGCACCCGAGGAGTGAGTCAGTGCGTGAGCGGATTGGCGGCCACCTGCTGGCCTGGTTGTCACTCGTCTGCGCGCTTCCCGCAGAGGCACAGCTTCAGGTACAGGTGACCCGCGGGGTCGCCGATCCCATTGCCATCGCCATCGTGCCGTTTGCCGATCCTGTCGGCGGCAGTGGTGCCGTTGCCGAGGTGGTCACCGCCGATCTCGAGCGCAGCGGACGCTTTCGGGCCCTGCCTCGCAGCGCGATGGTCGAGATGCCGTCGCAGGCCTCAGAGGTGGATGCAGCGGACTGGCGCATGCTGAAGGTGGACTACGTGCTGGTGGGTCGCTGGAGCGCGCTGCCCGGGGGCCGCGCGGAGGTCCGCTATGAGCTGGTCAACGTGCTGACCGGTCAGCGCGCACTGGGCGAGGTCTTGCCGGTTCAGGGGTCCCGCTGGCGCTGGGCCGCGCATCGCATTGCAGATGCGGTTCACCAGCGCCTGCTCGGCGTCGGCGGCGCTTTTGCCAGCCGGGTAGCCTATGTGGTGGTGGAGGGCAGCGGCCGTGCAGCCCGTTACCGCCTCGAGGTGGCCGACGCCGACGGCCACGATCCACGGGTGGTGCTGCGCTCACCCATGCCGATCATGTCCCCGGCCTGGTCGCCGGACGGTACCCGGCTCGCCTATGTGTCCTTCGAGTCCGGCTTGTCTGCCATCTATGTGCAGGACCTCGCCAGCGGCCAGCGCGCCCGGGTCTCGGCGCGCAGCGGCATCAATGGGTCACCGGTGTTTTCACCGGACGGTAGGCGCCTGGCGGTGGCCCTGTCACGGCGGGACGGCAACGTGGACGTCTATCTGCTCGGCCTCGCGGACCAGTCCCTGGTGCGGCTGACCGACTCCAGCGCCATCGACACGGAACCGGCCTTCAGTCCTGATGGTCGGATGGTGTACTTCACTTCGGACCGGGGCGGTCGCCCGCAGGTATACCGGGTCCCCGTCACCGGGGGTACGGCGGAGCGGGTGACCTTCGAGGGTGCCTACAATGCGCGACCGCGGATTTCGCCCGATGGCCGCCACCTTGCGACAGTCACCCTGGAGGTTGGCAGGTATCGGATCGGCTGGTTTGATCTCGAGCGCGGCAGCAGGATCCTGCTGACGCCGGGCAGCGAGGACGAATCACCAAGCATCGCGCCCAACGGGGCCACGCTGATCTATGCCTCGCGGGACGGTCGGCGGGGAGTGCTCGAGACCGTCTCCTCGGACGGTGCAGTCCGTCAGCGGTTGGCGGTCGGCGGTGGCGACCTCAGGGAACCTGCATGGTCGCCGACGCTGAAGTAGTAAAATAGGACAATCAAACGGAGTCGTGACATGAACACCCTTCATCGCAACCTGTTCCTGGCCCTGGTCGTCGTTACCCTCGGCGCCTGTTCCGGTGATCGTGACACCCGGCGCGATCGCGACCGCGGCGGGGAAAGCACGCCCAGTCAGCAAGAAACCGGGGGCTCAGCCTCGACCGGAGCGGCGACCTGGGGCGGCACTGGCGAGGCCTCCAGCCTGCCGGAATCGGGTGCTGCGGGGTCCGGTGCCGCTGCTGCCCAGGAGGCCTCCCGCATCGTGTATTTCGAGTACGACAGCAGCGCCGTCGGCAACCAGTACTCGGAGTTGATTGCCGCTGAGGCCCGGCGGCTGACGGGCAACCGCACGCTGTCGGTCAGGCTCGAAGGCCATACCGACGAGCGGGGCTCACGCGAATACAACATTGCCCTCGGCGAGCGGCGAGCGCAGGCCGTGCGCCGCGCGTTGCTGCTGTTGGGCGTGTCCGAATCGCAGGTGCAGACCGTCAGCCTGGGCGAAGAGCGACTGGCAGCGGAGGGCGGTACCGAGGACGCACACTCGCGCAATCGTCGGGTCGAAATCACCGACCGCCCATGATGCCGAGGGCTGACCTGGCCGGCGTCGTGGGTCTCGCCTTGGCGCTGCTGACCGTGCCCGCCACAGGGGCGCCCAGCCGAGCCGAACTCGAGGAACGGATCCAGCGGCTCGAAGCCGCCGCGCAGCAGGATGATGGTCGCGCGCTTCTCGAGCTGTCCCGGCAGCTGGATGCCCTGTCGGTGGAGCTGCGCAGCCTGCGTGGCCAGGTCGAGGAGTTGCGCCAGCAGCTTGCCAGGCACTCGTCCAGCCAGCGTAATCAGTACCTTGACCTCGATGGCCGATTGGCAGAGCTCGAGCGCAAGGCAGTGCAGCCGGTCACCGAGGGTGGCGTCAGCAGCGACCCTGACGGTGATTACCGGCGCGCTTTGGACGCCCTTAAGGCAGGGGAATTCCCCGAAGCGAGGGCGGCACTCGATGGCTTCCTGTCCCGCCATCCGGACCATGAGCTGGCTGGAAACGCCCGCTATTGGCTGGGCGAGGTTCACTACGCCGAGCGGGATTTCGCTGGCGCCCTCGCGATCTTTCTGCAGGTGGCCGCTGACAACTCGGCGCAGAAGGCTCCGGATGCCTTGCTCAAGGCGGGGTTTTGCCAGTACGAACTCAAGCGTGACGAGGACGCCAGGCGCACCCTTACCCGGATCGGTCAGCTGCACCCTGATACGCCGGCGGCGGCCGAGGCGGTCAGGCGACTCGAGCGGATGCGTGCCGAGGGCAGGTGAAGAGGCTCAAGGTCACCGAGACGTTCACCTCGCTGCAAGGTGAAGCCCTGGCGAGTGGCTGGCCGACCTTCTTCATCCGGCTCACGGGCTGCCCGCTGCGCTGCACCTGGTGCGATACGGCCTACGCTTTCTCTGGCGGCAGCTGGCAGGACCTCGCGGAGCTGGTCGACGCTGCCCGGGCCAGCGGCGTGCGGCATGTCTGCGTCACCGGGGGTGAGCCACTGGCCCAGGCCGCCTGTTCCGAACTGCTGACTGCACTTTGCGACCGCGGGTTCGAGGTATCCCTGGAGACCAGTGGGGCCCTCGACATCGCGGGTGTCGATCCCCGGGTCTCGCGAGTGGTC
>JAUMBX010000073.1:7496-8045 GCA_032119515.1 Steroidobacteraceae bacterium
CTGCTCACCAAGCGTGACCAGCTGAAGTTCGTGCTGCGTGACCGCACCGATTACGAGTGGTCTCGGCAGCGGGTCGCGGAGGAAGCCTTGAACGCGCGCTGTACGGTCTGGTTCTCCCCGAGTGCCGAGGAACTGTCCGCGCGGCAGCTGGCAGACTGGATCGTGGAGGATCGCCTGCCGGTGCGCCTGCAGGTGCAGCTGCACAAGCTGCTGTGGGGCGGGGAGGCGGGCAGGTGAGCGCAAAGCGGGCGGTGGTGCTGGTGTCTGGCGGGCTGGATTCAGCCACCGTGCTGGCCATGGCGCGGCAGCAAGGGTTTGCCTGCCACGCCCTGAGTTTCGACTATGGCCAGCGTCATCGCGCGGAATTGACTGCCGCGGCGCGGGTCGCCGATGCCCTGGGTGCGGTGGCACACAAGGTGGTTTCCATCGGGATCGACGCCCTGGAAACCCGTGATGATCACCACCCGACCCGCCTCCAGGTCGGCACGCACCCGCCGATCGTCGATGGACTCGATGCGGGCCTTGGTGAATGCGCTGTCCGTCTTGACC
>JAUMBX010000074.1:0-4959 GCA_032119515.1 Steroidobacteraceae bacterium
TCGTCGTCGGTGCGCGAAGTCACGGCCACGTCCCCGGCCAGCTGCTCGCGGAGCCAGCCGAGGTCGGCGCCGATCGACTCGTCGAGGGCAACCCACTCCTCGCGCAGGTAGGTGACGGCGTAGGCCTCCACCTTGCCGGTGCGCGGGTTGCTCATGGCACCACCCACGTCGGCCCGGTCACTGGACCCCAGGACCTGCATCTCGCCCGTCTCCACGTCCTGCGCCACCAGCGCGGCCGTGTCGCGGCCGCGGCTGTCGATCCAGTAGAGCGTCTTGCCGTCGGTGGTGAACCCCGCCGGCTGGGTGGTCAACGAGTCCTCGAGCGTGGTGGTCGCAAAGGCCTCGGCTTCCACCTGTCGGTCCTTGACCCGGAAGAAATCGAAACCGCCCGCCGCGTTCGGCCTGAGGGCCATGCGCAGGTCGAGGTTGGCATCGGCCAGGAAGCCGGCGTAGCCATCGCCACGGATGATCTCGGTCAGTTTGCCGGTGGCGAGATCCAGGCTGTGCACGTCGTGCCACCGCTCGTCGCGGTTATTCAGCCCGACCAGGATACGGTCGGTGACGATCGGCGAACTGGCCACCAGCTGGACGCGGGTCTTCTCGAAGGGCGTGAGGTTGCGCTCCTTGCCGGAGCCCACCTCGATGCCATACAGCAGGAAGTTCTCGTCGCCACCCTTGTCCTGGATGTACATGACCATGGAACTGTCCGGCGCCCAGAACTGCATGCGGATCGGGCGGTCCTTCGAATCCGTCAGCGGCCGCGCCTGCTCCAGGTCTGCCAACGCGGCCACCCACACGTTCATCACCCCCTCGCGCGGCGCCAACCACGCCAGCCAGCGGCCGTCGGGGGACAACTGGGCACCGGATCGGCTGGGATTGCCGAACAGCTTGCTTCGTTCGATCAAGGGGGCAGCGGCCTCGGCAGCCTCCCCGGGCGTTGGCACAGTCAATGACACGATGACTACCCCGAGCAGCAATCCGGCGGCGAAGCGTTGCATGGTGGCCTCCTGTTCATGGGGCCATTGTAGCGCGTCAGGGGAGACGGAAAAAAATAGGGCGCCCCCGGGGGAGCGCCCAAATCCCTATGCAATTCGTGTACGGGGGAGCCGTTACACGAATTGTGATGCTGCCGTGCATTCATGACCACCACGCTGCGATCAGATGACGACTTGATGACCGTTTGGCATGCGGGTGCTCGTTTGTTACCGTCGGGTCATGAAGGAACCCGTTGATTCTGCTGGTCGGGTGGTGGCTTGCCTCCTGATCGCCTGCCTGCTGGCGCCTGCCTCGCGCGGGGCGCCGGCCTGGGCCCCTGATCGGCTTGCCAAACTCGATGCGCTGATCGCCGCCAGCCAACAGGATGGGCTGGAGCCGGCAGACTATGCGGCCGTGTCCCGAGCGCGCTCGCCGCAGGCGGCGCTCGAGCTGCTGTACTGCCACCTGCGGTTCGGCAAGGTCGACCTGGCGCGGGAGCAGGCCCGCTGGGACTGCAGCGGGCTCGAGGTCGACGGTCAACGCTTGCCAGACAAGGTGGCACAAGCCATCGACAAGAACGGCATGGAGGCGCTGATCGCCTCGGCCCGGCCCACCCATTGGATGTACGGGCACGGCCAGGACCCTCGAGCCGGGCATGAGCGATGGCCGCATCCCCATCCTCCGCGAGCGCCTGCGTCGATCCGGCGACCTGTCCGCCGACGGTACCGGTGAGGGCAGCGTCTACGACCCGGTACTGGTGGCGGCCGTCAGGTCTTTCCAGGCGCGCCATCGGCTGGAGGTGGACGGGCGCGTCGGGCGCGCGACACTGGCTGCGCTCAACGTGCCCCTGCCCGCACGCATCCGGCAGCTGCGCATCAACCTCGATCGGGCCCGGAACCTGCTGCACGAAATTCGCGACCAGGACGTGGTGGTGGTGGACATCGCCGGCTTCGAGCTGCGTTACCTGCGCGATCGCGAGCGCATCCTCACCAGCAGGGTGCAGGTGGGCCGCACCTATCGCCAGACGCCGGAGTTCATCTCACGCATCACGGAAATCATCCTCAACCCCAGCTGGACCGTACCGCCCACCATCCTGGCCGAGGACATCCTGCCGCAACTGCGTCAGGATCCCTCGAGCCTGCAGTCGCTGGGCCTGGAGGTCTTCGACCAGCAGGGGCGTCCCGTGGATGGCAAGACCATCGACTGGTCGCGCTATCGCGGCGACACCGTGCCTTTCGTGCTCAGGCAAGCGCCGGGACCCGGCAACGCGCTCGGCCGTATCAAGTTCCTGTTTCCCAATCCCCATCTCGTGTTCCTGCACCAGACGCCGGCCACGGCCCTGTTCGAGCGCGACCAGCGGGCTTTCAGCTCCGGCTGCATCCGCGTCGAATTGGCCTTCGAGCTCGCCGCCCG
This sequence comes from Steroidobacteraceae bacterium, assembly GCA_032119515.1. Lineage (GTDB taxonomy): Bacteria > Pseudomonadota > Gammaproteobacteria > Steroidobacterales > Steroidobacteraceae > SG8-30. The sequence continues at coordinate 2,389 of JAUMBX010000074.1, forward strand.
GTTGCTGGGCGATCTGCAGCAGGATGCGGCAGGCCTCCTCGCCCTCGCTGAGGCCACCACAGGCACGCAGGTGATCCGTCTGGAGCGTCCAGTCCGGCTGATCCTTGCTTACTGGACCGTGGACGAGGATCCAGGCGGCGTGCTGGTCTTCAAACCGGACGTCTATGGCAGGGATGAGGGCGTCTGGCGCGCGCTGTCGGCGCCCCCGCCAGGCAGTACCAGCGGTGTGCCGTAGCCGGTCAGTTCGAGGTAGCCCCGCCCGCGCGACCCTGCAGCATCCCGCGCCCTGACCGCGCCTTCCCAGTAAATGGCGCCGGTCGTGCTGCGTGAGTCGCTCTCCTGGTCATCCATGAGCGGCAGCAGGTCGAGGCGCTCATCGCCGACCTGCAACTCGAACTCGACGGGATACTCGACACCCGTGCGGGGCGAGCGCCAGCGTCGCCCGGGTCGGAACTCGACCGCCCCGGGTCCGTGGTGCACGACGCGTCCCGAGGCGTCGCGCCGGGTAGCCGCCGCCCAGCGCACGCCGCCGTCTCTGGCACGCATCCGGAAGGCCATCAGTGAACCGCCGTCGTCGAGCTGCAGCCCGACCCAGTCCCAGCCGACGGCGCCCGGCTCCATCAGGGCCGTCGACCACTCGTGATCGAGCCACGCGCTGCCGGTCACCGCCTGGGTGCGGCCCTCGACGGTGACGGTACCGCTCACTGCCAGCCGGGGCAGGCTGTAGTACAGGCTCGCAGCCGCCGGGTCCTGCCCCTTGCGGCTGTAGCCTCCCTCACCGTGCACCAGGGGTGGCTGCACGGGCTCCATGCCGAGCGCGAGCGTGAAATCCTCCGCGCCGATGCGGGTTTCCCAGGCCCCAGCCTTGCGCTCCAGGACCCAGTCGCCGATCCACGCCCGGGCCTCCCGTTCATCGGCACCGGCCAGGCCGTGGCTGGCGCGGGCGATGCGCTGGTCATGACGCAGGCGTCCCAGCGCCGGGTCGCTGAGCGCGGCGTGGGCGATGATCAGCTGCCGGGCGGCAAACGCGCTGGGGTGCGCCTCCGGCTGGTCGACGCGAGTCCGGAAAAAAGTGACCTGGAAGCCGAGTTCCTCGCCGGCGGCGGTCTCGAGCCAACCGGTGACGTACCACCACTCCGTTCGGGAGTCCGGATGACTGCCGTGATCCCCGGGCAGGCTGACCGTCGCGCCGGTCAGGACCCCGCTGGCGAGCAGGCCGGCGAGCAGCGCGCGCATCACCAGTCGTCCCGCACGGCGCGCACGGCAGCCACCGAGGTGGCGCGGCGCCCGCTGAGTGCGCCCGCCAGCACCGCAGCCAGCACCAGGCCGAGCGCGACGAGCAGCAGCTGGGCGGTGGGCAGGCTGAGATCGATACTCCAGTTGAAGGCTTGCCGATTGACCACGTAGACGAGCACCAGGCTGATCAGGAAGCCCAGCAGCAGGCCGTAGGCAGCGCCGAGCAGTCCCATGATGCCTCCCTCCGAGGCCAGCAAGGCCAGCACCTGTGCGCGCAGCATGCCGAGGTGGCGCAGGACCCCGAATTCGCGGCGGCGGGACAGCGCCTGGGCACTGAGCGCGAAACTCACCCCCATCAGGCCAATGGCCACCGCCACCGCCTCGAGCGCGTAGGTCACCGCAAAGGCCCGATCGAAGTAGGCGAGCGAGCGCTGCCTGAGGTCATCGCCGCGGTAGACCTGCAACGCATCGCCCGCCGCAAACAGCGCTCGAAGTGACGCCTCCACCTCGGTCGGGTCGGCAGCGGCTTCCAGCCAGAAGGCAGCCTGGTTGACCGCGAGATCGCCGGTCCGCGCCCGATAGTCCTCCAGCGACACCACGATGGCTCCGGCCGGATGGCCGTAGTCACGCCAGATGCCGGCCACCCGCACGCCCCAGAGGCCCTCCGCCAGCGGCAGCTCGCGCAGCTCGCCCACCCGCCAGCCATAGAGGTCGGCGACGGGTTCGGACACCCACACCGGCGGCTCGGGCCCGGCCTCGGTCTCCAGCGCGCCCGCCACCAGCGGCAGTCGGGACACGGGCCCGTCTGCCCTGACCGGCCGGGCGATCAGCTCGACCGGCTCCCGTAGCGCGTCCATGCGCAGGCCGGCCAGGCGGCGCCATTCCACGTGGCGCACGCCCGGCAGGTCGCCGATCGCGGCCTGGTCGTCTGCGTCCCAGTAGGCAGTGTCGTGGGTGGCGGCCACCCTGGCGTGGAGGTCTGCGGGCAGCACGTCACCGAGCCAGCGCTCGAAGGAATCCCTGAAGGAGTGCACCATGATCGCCATGGCCGCCATCAGGCTGAAGCTGACGATGATGGCGGCCAGGCTGATGGCGCTGAGCCCCGCGCTGCCGCGCAACTGGGCGAGCGCCACCGCCGGGGTCACCTGCACAGGAGGCGGCAACATGGTCAGGGTTGTCGAGGTGACCACGGGCACCAGCAGGATCCCGGCAAACAGGAGCGCTGCCACGGCGAGGTAGCCGAACAGGGGCAGCCCGCCAACCGCGGGCAGCAGGGCCAGCGGCAGGGCGGCAGCGGCGAGCGCCAAGCCCCAGCGAACGCCACGCAACTTCGCC
>JAUMBX010000075.1:0-4485 GCA_032119515.1 Steroidobacteraceae bacterium
GATGGTGGTTCCCGTCTCCTCGGTGATCTGCCTGATCACGGCACCACCCTTGCCGATGACGTCGCGAATCTTCTCCGGATCGATCTTCATGGTGATGATGGTGGGCGCCCACTCCGACATGTCCGGACGCGGCTTGTCCAGCACCTTGTTCATCTCGCCAAGTATGTGCAGCCTGCCCTCGCGTGCCTGCTCGAGCGCCACCTTCATGATCTCCGGCGTGATACTGGTGATCTTGATGTCCATCTGCAGTGCGGTGATGCCCGAAGCTGGACCGGCTACCTTGAAGTCCATGTCACCGAGGTGATCTTCATCACCCAGGATGTCGGTCAGCACGGCGAAACGATCGCCCTCCTTGACCAGGCCCATCGCCACACCGGCACACGGTGCCTTCACGGGCACACCGGCGTCCATCAGGGCAAGACTGGTGCCGCAGACGCTCGCCATGGAGCTCGAGCCATTGGACTCCAGGATTTCCGACACGACGCGCAAGACGTAGGGGAATTCCTCGAGGTTGGGCATGGTGGCCATGATGCCGCGGCGGGCAAGGTTGCCATGGCCGATCTCGCGGCGCTTGGGTGAGCCCATCATGCCGGTCTCACCCACGCTGAACGGCGGGAAATTGTAGTGCAGCATGAATGGCTCACGGCGCTCGCCGGTGAGCGCATCGATGATCTGTGCGTCACGACCGGTACCCAGGGTGGCGGTCACCAGTGCCTGGGTTTCACCGCGGGTGAACAGGGCCGAGCCGTGGGTACGGGGCAGCACGCCGACCTCGACCGTGATGGGTCGAACGGTGCGGGTATCACGGCCGTCGATTCGCGGCTTGCCATCCAGAATGCGGTGCCGGACCAGTCGGTACTCCAGCCAGCCCAGTTCCTCCTGGACGTCGTCACTGGAAAACGCGGGGGTATCGCCCTGACACAGGGCAGCCACTGCGGCGGCCTTCACCTCGCCCACCTTGGCATGACGGGCCTGCTTCTCCATGATGGCGTAGGCCGCCTCCATGGCCGCGGAGGCTTGCGCGGCGACGGCATCCTTCAAGCTCTGGTTGCCGGCAGGCGCCGCCCAGGACCACTTCGGCTTGCCCGCCTCGGCCACCAGTTTGTCGATGGCATCGATGGCCGCCTGCATCTGCTGGTGCCCAAACAATACGGCACCCAGCATGACGTCTTCCGGCAGGCAGTTCGCTTCGGATTCAACCATCAACACCCCCTGACGCGTGCCGGCCACGACCAGGTCGAGGTCGGAGGCAGTGCGAGTGGTGGAGATGTTGGGATTCAGGAGGTACTGACCGTCCTTGTAGCCGATCCTGGCAGCCCCGATCGGACCCTGGAAGGGCAACCCGGACAGCGCCAGCGCAGCCGAGGCGCCGAGCAGCGCCGGAATGTCGGCGTCCACGTCGGGATTGATAGACAGCACGGTGGCGACCACCTGGACCTCGTTGAAAAAGCCCTCGGGGAACAGCGGGCGAATGGGACGGTCAATCAGACGCGAGGTCAGCACTTCCTTCTCGGAAGGACGCCCCTCACGCTTGAAGAAACCACCGGGGATCTTGCCCGCAGCGTAGGTCTTCTCCTGGTAGTTGACGGTCAACGGAAAGAAATCGCGGCCGGGAACGGCCTCCTTGCGCGCCACCGCGGTGACCAGCACCACGGTATCGGCCATGGACACCACCACTGCGGCATCGGCCTGGCGGGCCATGCGGCCGGTCTCGAGCGTGACGGTGTGTTCACCGTAGGAAAAAGTCTGACGAGCTATGCTCACTGTGTTGTCCTCGGAATGCGTATGAAGAACCGCGGCGCAGACGGCAAAACGGCCCTGTGGTGCAGGGCCGTCGCATGTCTATTCAGCGCCGCAGGCCCAGGTCGGCCACGATCTTGGTGTAGCGATCGGGGGCGGTGGCCTTGAGGTAATCGAGCAGCTTGCGCCGCTGGGCAACCATCTTGAGAAGTCCACGACGCGAAGAGTGGTCGTTCTTGTGGCTCGCGAAGTGGTTGGTCAGGCCGCTGATCCTCTCGGACAACAGGGCGATCTGGACTTCCGGCGAACCGGTGTCCTTGGTATTGACGCGGAACCGGCCAACCAGCTCCGTTTTTTGCTCGGTCGTAAGTGGCATGGACTACAAACCTTCCTGAGTTCTCAGTAACTTAAGACTTCAATTCAGCCGCGTATTCTAGCCGCCTCCCGCGCCGGGCTCAACCCACCCGGAGCGGGCGGGTAGCAAGGAGCCTCTCCGGGGCCACTTGCCGGCCCAAAGCGTCCATCCGGCCCGTGCCCATGAAGACGCCAGAGGGGTCGAGGAGCCGGACCCTGGCCCCCGGCGGGCCAGCTGCGATGACGGGATTACCCAACCGGATACGCTGCGCGAGCTCCGGTTCCAGGCGCAAGACGGGCTCGCCGGTCAGGGCAGCGTCGACGGGCAGCAACCAGCCGTCGAGGGCAGCCTCCCCGCCAGAATCCACCAGGGCCTGCAGGGCCTCGAGCCGGTGAGCGGAGCCAAGCTGGAAATCCCCGACCGCAGTACGCCTTAATTCCGCCACGTGCCCAACGGTGCCCAGACGGGCCGAGATGTCCTCGGCCAGGGTCCGGACGTAGGTGCCCTTGCTGCAACTGACCCGGAGGCGTAGAACATGCTCCTCCAGGCCTAGCAGGCCGAGGTCGTGAATGAAGATCCTGCGAGGGGCCCGTTCAACCTCGTCGCCAGCGCGGGCAATCTGATAAAGCCGCCGGCCACCCTGCTTCAGCGCCGAATACATTGGTGGGACCTGCCACTGCTCACCGCGAAAACCCTGGAGGACAGCCGTCGGGGTCCCTGGCTCGAGCCCGGGCACCGCCTTGGATTCCACCACCTCGCCCTCGGCATCCCCGGTACTGGTGCGGTGACCGAGGCTCACCGCAACCTCATAGGTCTTGGGGGAGTCCAAAAGGTGCCCGGCAAACTTGGTCGCCTCACCGAAGCACAACGGCAGCAGGCCGGTGGCCAGGGGATCCAGGCTGCCGGTGTGCCCCGCCTTGCGGGCCCGGAAAATCCGTCGTGCCTGCTGCAGTGCGACGTTGGAACTGACCCCAAGGGCCTTGTCGAGCAGGAACACACCGTCGACGTCCCGCCAGCGCGAGGCTGAGGTCAAGGCTCTTCGTCTCCTTCGGAGCGAGCGTGCTTGCGGTCTTCTGCGATGGCATCGGCAATCAAGGCCGCCACCCGTGCGCCCCGCTCGATGCTTTCATCGACCCGGAATTCGAGCTCCGGGACGCTGCGCAGGGTCAGTTGCCCGCGGAGCTCCCTACGCAGGAAGCCCGTTGCGCTGCGCAAGGCCTCGAGGATGAGCGCCGGATCACCCTGCCCGGCGAACGGCGTAAAGAACACCCGGGCATGGCTGAGGTCGCGTGAGACCTCGACCGCCGTAATGGAGATGGCAGACATCCTGGGGTCCTTGACCTCACGACGGAGGAGATCTGGGAGAACCCTCTGGATAGCGTCTGCAACTCGCTGGGAGCGCTGAAATTCCCGTGGCACCCTGATCCGACCCTAGAGCTTCCTGGCAACCTCGACCCGGTCGAAGCACTCGATCTGGTCGCCTACCCGGATGTCGTTGTAGCCCTTCACACCAATGCCGCATTCCGTACCGGCGCGCACTTCGCCAGCGTCGTCCTTGAAGCGTTTGAGGGACTCCAGTTCACCCTGGAAGATGACCACGTTGTCGCGCAGCACGCGGATCGGTTTGTTGCGACGAACCACGCCGTCGACCACCAGGCAGCCTGCCACCGTCCCGAACTTACTGGAACGGAAGACCTCGCGCACCTCGGCAAGACCGATGATCTGTTCCTTGATTTCGGGCGCCAGCATGCCGGTCATTGCCTGCTTGACGTCGTCGATGGCCTCGTAGATGACACTGTAATACCGGACGTCGACGTTCTGGTCCTTGATGGCCGAGCGCGCCGAGGCATCGGCACGCACGTCGAAGCCGATGATCTGCGCCCTCGAGGCGGCGGCCAGCATGACATCGGATTCAGTGATACCACCCACGCCACTGCCAATGACCTTCACGACCACGTCGTCGGTGCTGAGCTTGGTCAGTGCCTCGGTGAGCGCCTCGACGGAGCCCTGCACGCCGGCCTTGACCAGCAACTGGACGCTCGCCTTTCCCTCCTGGGCAAGCTGGGAGAACACGTCGTCCGAACGTTGTCCAGCCTGCCGGGCGAGACGGACGTCGCGGAACTTGCCCTGACGATACAGGGCCACCTCGCGCGCCTTGCGCTCGTTTTCGACAACCAGTAACTCGTCACCCGCATTGGGCGGTGCTGGCAGTCCCAGCACCTGGGCCGGCAACGAGGGGCCGACTTCCTTGACCGAAGCCCCCGACTCGTCAAACAGGGCTCGAATGCGGCCGAACTGCTCGCCCACCAGGATGGTATCGCCCACCGCCAGCAAGCCACGCTGGACCAGCACCGTCGCCACCGCGCCGCGGCCCTTCTCGACGCTGGCCT
>JAUMBX010000075.1:4538-4923 GCA_032119515.1 Steroidobacteraceae bacterium
CGGACTGCAGCAGGATGGCGTCGAGCAGCTTTTCCACCCCCTCGCCGGTATGCGCCGAAACGTTGACGAAGATGGTGTCGCCACCCCAATCCTCGGCCACTACGTTTTCTGCCGACAATTCGGATTTCACCCGCTCAGAGTCTGCCTGCGGCTTGTCGATCTTGTTGACCGCCACCAGCAGCGGAACGCCTGCCGCACGGGCGTGCTGGACCGCTTCCTTGGTCTGGGGCATGACGCCGTCGTCCGCAGCGACCACCAGCACCACCAGGTCGGTGACCTTGGCGCCACGGGCGCGCATCGCGGTGAACGCGGCGTGGCCCGGCGTATCGAGGAAGGTGATCACGCCCTTGGGTGTGGTGACGTGATAGTCACAGATGTGCTGGGT
>JAUMBX010000076.1:0-880 GCA_032119515.1 Steroidobacteraceae bacterium
GGGATCCAGGTCGACCATGAACGCCAGCCTCTCGGCCAAGGCCGGCGCAACCCGCTCATCGTCCTCCAGCCCCTCGTCGAGCGCGATGACCGTCAGGCGCGCTGCCGGCCTGGCCGCCAGGCCGTCACGCTCCACGATCACCTGACCGGAATCCAGCGCCGCACTGACGTGGGCGATCGCGATACGGGAAGCGCGCTCCGCCATGGCCAGCAGCAGCAGGCCGCCATCAGCCTCGGCCAGCAGGCCGCGCTGCAGCACCGGTCTTCCCGCGGCCAGGGTGGCGGGCAGGTCCAGCCCCCCCAGCAGACGGTCCTCAGCCACCCCGGACGGGACCCGACGGCGAGGAGCCGAGGGCTCGAAGCCCTCGTCGAGCCACTCGAGCCAACAGTCGCGCACGGGACCCGGGCGAGCCCGCAGGACCGCCCCCTGCAGCCCGCGGGGATCCACGGCCAGCAGCGCCGCCACCGCACAAGCGTCGGCCCAGTGCCCCGTCGGCGGCGAGGCCGCAGCGGGACTCACGAGTCGAACAACTCCGCCAGCGCCCGCTCCACGCGAACCGAGGAGCCGGACTCGTCCAGCGGATTACGCCGCAGGCGATGCCTGAGTGCCGCCGGCGCCATGCGGCGCAGATGCTCGGGCTTGATGCGCCTCGCACCCTCGAGGCAGGCCAGGGCGCGGGCGGCGCGGATGAGGGTCAACTCGCCGCGCAGCCCGTCGGTGCCGAGCGCCATGCACAGTCGCGCCGCGAGTGCCAGCAGGTCGTCGTCGGGCTCGAGCTGGGCCAGCCGGCGACGGGCGGCGAGGATGCGCCGCCGCTCCCGCGCCTCATCGCCCTGCCAGCGTTCGATGAAAGCGGCCGGGTCACGCTCGAAGGCATCAC
>JAUMBX010000076.1:890-5551 GCA_032119515.1 Steroidobacteraceae bacterium
GGCATCACGCCGGCGGATCACCTCCACGCGGGTGGCCAGGTCCTCCGGCGTGCGCACCTCCACCGATAGCCCGAACCGGTCCAGCAACTGGGGACGCAGCTCACCCTCCTCGGGGTTGCCGCTGCCGACCAGCACAAAACGGGCGGGATGCCGGACGCTGAGCCCCTCCCGTTCCACCACGTTTTCGCCGGATGCCGCCACGTCCAGCAGCAGGTCCACCAGGTGGTCCTCCAGCAGGTTGACCTCGTCGATGTACAGGAAGCCGCGGTTGGCGCGCGCCAGCAGGCCGGGCTCATAGGCCCTCTCACCGTGGGCGAGGGCGCGCTCGAGGTCCAGTGCACCCACCACCCGGTCCTCGGTGGCGCCCAGCGGCAGGTCGACGACCGGCACCGGCACCTGCCGCGCACGCAGGCGGCCTCCTTCCTGCTGACGGTTGCGGCACTCCGCACAGAGGGCGTCGGAGCCCGCCGGATCGCAGCCGTAACGGCAGCACTCCACCACCTTCATGGGCGGCAGCAAGGCCGCGAGGGCGCGGACCGCGGTCGACTTGCCGGTTCCCCGGTCGCCGAAGACCATGACCCCGCCGATGCCCGGATCGACCGCAGCCGCCAGCAAGGCCAGTTTCATCTCGTCCTGGCCCACGATCGCCGAGAATGGAAACGCAACAGACATGCAATACCCCATGGCGTCACGACGCGAGCGCCGTGACCGTCTCTGACCCCCGAACGCGTCCAGCCTAACCCCCCCCATGGACCAGACTCAAGGGCGCTAAAATGTCGGCATGGCCGCGTTCGACCCGGTGGTGCTGTTCTTCGTTCTTGGCATGGCGGCCGGGCTCGCCCGCTCCGAGCTGCGCCTGCCGCCCGCCATCTACGAGTTCGTCAGCCTGATCCTGCTGCTCTCCATCGGGCTGAAGGGTGGCTTGCAGCTGGCGACCCAGCCGCTCGGGGCGCTGCTGCTCGACTCCTTGCTGGTCATTCTCATGGGCCTGCTGCTTCCGCTGCTGGCCTTTCCGCTCCTGCGCGCCGGCGGCCTGCCGCGGGCCGACGCCGCCTCGCTGTCCGCCCATTACGGCTCGGTCAGCGTGGGAACCTTTGCAGTGGCGCTCAGCTACCTGCTGGAAGTCGGACTGGAGCATGAGCCCTTCCTGCCGCTGTTCGTGGTGCTGCTCGAGGTACCGGCCATTTTCGTGGGCATCATGCTGGCCCGGGGCGGCAGTGGCCGCACGCGCTGGGGTGAACTCTCGCGCGAAGTGCTGCTCGGCAAGAGCGTGGTCCTCCTGCTGGGAGGCCTGTTCATCGGCTGGATCGCCGGCCCCGCCGGCCTCGCCGGCATCGACGGCCTGTTCTTCGACCTGTTCAAGGGCGTGCTGGCGATCTTCCTGCTGGAGATGGGCCTGATCGCCAGCCGCCATCTGGACGGGGCCCTGCGCCACGGGCCCTTCCTGCTGGCCTGGGGCCTCCTGGCGCCCCCGGTCATGGCGGTGATCGGCCTCGCGTTTGCCGCCCTGATGGGGCTCTCGACCGGCGGTGCCGTGCTGCTGGCCACGCTGGCAGCCAGCGCGTCCTACATCGCCGCACCGGCCGCCATCCGTTCGGCAGTGCCCGAGGCCAACCCGGCGCTGTCCCTGACCGCCTCGCTGGCCATCACCTTTCCCTTCAACATCTTCCTCGGCATCCCGCTGTATCACTGGATGGCGAATCACTGGCCCGGGGGCTGACCATGACGATGCACGTGCGCAAGTTGCTGACCGTCGTGACCGAGGCCGGACTGGAGCGCCGGCTGGTGGAGGACCTGCGCCAGCTGGGCGCGCGGGGGTGGACGATCACTGATGCTCGCGGCCAGGGCCATCGCGGCAAGCGCGCGCTGGACTGGGAGTATGAGGGCAACATCCGCCTGGAGGTGGTCTGCGAGGGATCCCTCGCCGAACAGCTCGCCAACCACTTCCGCCAGCACTACTACCAGGACTACGCCATGATCCTGTTCATGCAGGACGTCGAGGTCCTGCGCCCCGAAAAGTTCTGAACGCGGAGGAACGCCGACTTGCCCGTGATACGTGAGGATGACTTCGTCCAGAGCATCGCCGATGCGCTGCAGTTCATCAGCTACTACCATCCCGCCGACTACATCACCCACCTCGCCCGCGCCTGGGAGCGCGAGCAGTCGCCAGCCGCTCGCGACGCCATCGCGCAGATCCTCACCAACTCCCGGATGTGCGCCGAGGGCCGGCGCCCGATCTGCCAGGACACCGGCATCGTCAACGTGTTCCTCAAGGTCGGCATGGAAGTACGCTGGGACACGCGCACGGGCCTGCAACAGATGGTCGATGCCGGCGTGCGGCGGGCCTACACCGACCCGGACAATACCCTGCGCCCCTCGATCGTGGACGACCCGCTGTTCGCGCGGAAAAACACCCGCGACAACACCCCCGCGGTCGTCCACGTGGAGCTGGTGCCTGGCGATCAGGTGGACGTGACGGTTGCGGCCAAGGGAGGCGGCTCGGAGAACAAGTCCAAGTTCGTCATGCTCAATCCATCGGACTCGCTGGTGGACTGGGTGCTGAAGACGGTACCCACCATGGGCGCCGGCTGGTGCCCACCCGGGATGCTGGGAATCGGGGTGGGCGGCACTGCCGAGCGGGCCATGCTCATGGCCAAGCAGTCACTGATGGACCCCATCGACATGCATGAGCTGCTGGCACGCGGGCCGGCATCGCCGCTCGAAGAGCTGCGCATCGAGCTGTACGAGAAGGTCAATGCGCTCGGCATCGGTGCCCAGGGCCTCGGCGGACTGACCACGGTGCTGGACGTCAAGATCAATACCTTCCCCACCCACGCGGCCTCCAAACCCGTCGCCATGATCCCCAACTGTGCGGCCACCAGGCATGCCCATTTCGTGCTCGACGGCTCTGGTCCAGCCGTGCTCGAGCCGCCCTCGCTGGACCTGTGGCCGAAGCTCAACTGGGCGCCCGGACAGGATTCGAGGCGCGTGAACCTCGACACCCTCACCCGGGCAGAGGTCGCCCGCTGGCAGCCGGGCGAGACACTGCTGCTGAATGGGCGGATGCTCACCGGGCGGGATGCCGCCCACAAGAAGATCGCCGACCTGTTTGCCTCGGGTGCCGGCCTGCCCGCGGACGTGGATTTCACCAACCGCGTGATCTACTACGTCGGACCGGTGGACCCGGTGCGCGACGAGGTGGTGGGCCCGGCCGGTCCGACCACCGCCACCCGCATGGACAAGTTCACCGAGATGATGCTCGCGAAGACCGGCCTCATCGCCATGATCGGCAAGGCTGAGCGTGGACCGGCCGGCATCGAGGCCATCCGGCGGCACGGCGCCGCCTACCTGATGGCAGTGGGCGGGGCAGCCTACCTGGTCTCCAAGGCCATCCGGAAATCGCGCGTGCTGGCCTTCCCGGAACTTGGCATGGAGGCCATCTACGAGTTCGAGGTGAAGGACATGCCGGTCACCGTGGCGGTCGACGCCCGCGGCGAGTCGGTCCACCAGAGCGGACCCGCAGAGTGGGCCGGTCGTATTCGCGACCTCGGCATCCCGGTGCGGATCGCCTGAGGCTCAGTCTGCGACGATGAGGTGATCCAGTCCGCCTAGTCCCTCGATGCCCGCGGTCACCCGGTCACCCGGGCGCAAGGGACCCACGCCCTCTGGCGTACCGGTGAAGATCAGGTCCCCCGCACGCAGGACGGCATAGGTCGATAACTCGGCGATGATCTCCGGCACCGACCAGATCATGCTGCCAAGGTCCGACTCCTGGCGCAGCGCGTCGTTGACCGCCAGCCAGATCCGGCCGCTGGCCGGATGTCCCACCTCGCTGGCTGGATGGATCTCGCCCATGGGCGCCGAACAGTCGAAGCCCTTGGCCATGTCCCAGGGCGCTCCTGCCTTGCGGGCCACGGCCTGCAGGTCACGACGCGTGAGGTCGTTGCCCACCGCATAGCCGTACACGCAGCCCAGGGCGTCCCGGGGGGCAATGTTTGCGCCCCCCGCGCCGAGGGCGACAACCAGTTCCACCTCGTGATGCAGGTCCCCGGTGCGTGGCGGATAGGGAATGGCATGCGCGGGCTGCACCACGGCATCCGCGGGCTTGGTGAAGAAAATGGGCGGTTCGCGCGAAGGATCACCCCCCATCTCGCGCACGTGATCGGCATAGTTGCGGCCCACGCAAAAAATCCGCCGTACCGGAAAGCGCCAGGCCGATCCCCTCACGCCGACGGTGGGTACGCCCACCTCGATCCTGCTTGTCATGCGGGCATTATAGGCATCGAAATAGGCAATAATGACTGCATGCCATCCATTGAAAAGCCGATCTGGCGCGCCACACCGACACTCGATCAGCTGAACGCCTCCCATCCGGACACCCTGGTCGAGCTGCTGGGTATCGAGTTCACCGCGATCGGCCCGGACTCCATCGAGGCGCGCATGCCGGTGGACACACGCACGCGTCAACCCTTCGGGATCCTGCACGGAGGCGCTTCGGTGGCACTGGCTGAAACGCTCGGCAGCGTGGGCGCCGCCCTCACCATCGACCTGTCGCATTCCCTGGTGGTCGGACAGGAGATCAATGCCAACCACCTGCGCTCGGTTCGCGAGGGGCATGTGATCGGCCTGGCCCGACCGGTGCACCTCGGCGGCCGCAGTCA
>JAUMBX010000077.1:0-14546 GCA_032119515.1 Steroidobacteraceae bacterium
CGGCGCCAGCGCGAGGGCGCGGCGCAGGTCGTCGAGGCAGGCCGCAGGTTCCTGGCCCGGCAAGGCGAACATCAGGTCCAGGTTCAGGTTGTCGATGCCTGCTTCCCGAACCTCCAGCGCTGCCCCGACCGCCTCTTGCTGGCTGTGGATCCGCCCGAGGGCCTTGAGTTGCGTGGGGGAAAACGACTGCACCCCCAGCGAGATCCGGTTCACGCCTGCTTGCGCGTAGCCGCGGAAGCTGCCCCGCTCGACTGCGCCGGGATTCGCCTCGAGGGTGACCTCCGGTGTGCCGTCGAAGCCCAGCTGCTGGCCGATGGCCTCGATCACGCGACGGATGGATTCCGGGCTGAACAGGCTCGGCGTCCCGCCGCCGAAAAAGACGCTGGACACGCGCCGTCCGATGACCAGCTCGAGATCCGAGTCCAGGTCCCTGAGCAGCGCCTCGACGTATTCGCGTTCCGGGAGACTGCCGCCGCGCACGTGCGAATTGAAGTCGCAATAGGGGCATTTGCTGACGCACCATGGCAGGTGGACGTAGACTCCGATGGACCGCGCGCGGTATTGATTATTGCGGTGCATCATGACAGTCTCGCCCGGTTCTACGGGGTCAGGTCGGGTCATTTTCAACGGGTGTTACAAACATGAGCAATTCAAAGTACCAGATCACCAACCTCGGCACGGGCAAGGCGACCGAAATTGAGTCACTGGGTGGCTCAGAGGGCCCCGAGGTCCTCCCGATCGGGTCGCTGTATCGCGACCATGGAGTCTTCACCTTCGACCCGGGGTTCATGGCGACTGCGGCCTGCGAGAGCGCGATCACCTATATCGATGGCGATGCCGGCGTGCTGCTCTACCGCGGCTACCCGATCGACCAGTTGGCCCAGCACAGTTCCCACCTCGAGGTCGCCTACCTGCTGCTGAACGGCGAGCTGCCGAGTGCCGAGCAGTTCAAGACATTCACTGCCTCGATCACCCGGCACACCATGCTCAACGAGTCGCTGCTCAGGATGTTCGGCGGCTTTCATCACGATGCCCACCCGATGGCGATGGTGTCGGCCGTGGTGGCTTCCATGGCCGCCTTCTACCATGACACCACCGACATCTACGACCCGCGTCACCGGGAAATTTTCGCTCACCGCATCGTGGCCAAGATCCCGACCATTGCGGCGGCCGCCTACAAGCACGCCCTCGGCCAGCCCTTCGTTTATCCGCGCAACGACCTCGACTACACCAGCAACATGCTGAACATGTTCTTCGCGGTGCCATGCGAGGACTACAAGGTCGATCCCCTGCACGCCAAGGCGCTCGACCTGCTGTTCATCCTGCACGCCGATCACGAGCAGAACGCCAGCACCTCCACCGTCAGGCTCGCCGGCAGCACTGGATGTAACCCCTACGCGGCAATCTCAGCCGGCGTGTCCGCCCTCTGGGGGCCCGCCCACGGCGGGGCCAACGAGGCGGTCCTCGAAATGCTGGCCGACATCGGCGACGTCCGCAACGTGCCCACCTTCCTCAAGCGGGTCAAGGACAAGGATGCGGGTGTCCGCCTGATGGGTTTCGGTCACAGGGTCTACAAGAACTTCGATCCACGCGCGACGATCATTCGCGAGATGTGCCACAAGGTGCTCGGGCAGCTCGGTGGCAGCGACGACCCCATGTTCGAGCTGGCGCTCCGGCTCGAGGAGATCGCCTTGCAGGACGAGTACTTCGTCTCCCGCAAGCTGTATCCGAACGTCGACTTCTACTCCGGCATCATCTACAGCGCGCTCGGCATCCCGCGCTCGATGTTCACCGTCATGTTCGCGCTCGCCCGTACTGCGGGTTGGGTATCCCACTGGCTCGAGATGATTGCCGATCCCAACATGAAGATCGGGCGTCCACGCCAGCTGTACCGGGGTCCGACCCGTCGGGACTACGTGCAGATGGTCAAGCGGAAGTAAGCAGGCCCTCGACCTCGGCCGGTGCGGCGCGCCTCATGGGGCGACCATCGACGGGGCTGGCGGGGGCTTCGCGGATGCCGTCGATGGGGAACACCACCGCCTCGAAGTCGGCATCGTCCACCCTGAACAGGAAGGCAGGCAACGTCTTTGGTTCGCCCTGTCCCCAACGCATGCGACGTTGCGCGGACTGGTAGCGGACGCCGAGGTCCAGCAGGCAGAGCGCGACGGACTCGGCAGACTCGCTGAACAGGTGCAGGTTGATCTCGCTGTGATCGCTGGCGTGTCCGGACAGCACGGGTCCCACCAGCCTGGGGTTGAATTCGGCGAGCGAACGCATGGCCTCGATGGCGCTTTCGCGCAGCGCCTGGAGGGTTTGCTCATGGCTGCCGGCGCCGAATAGCCGGTGATGCGAGGCGATGGCTGCCTCGATTTCCACGTTGCCCGGCAGAACCGCCTGGTCGGTCACGCCGAACCTGGCGGCCGCCTTGCGCTTGGCCGCATGGAAGTCGCTGAGGCCGTGCTCCACGATCAGCCGTGCGGCCTCCCCGGCGATTGCCTGGCGCATCATCTCGCCCCGGATGGATCGCTTGGGCATGGGCGCTAGAAAATCGGGTCTTGGCTGGACGGCGGCCTAGTGATCACGGGCTGCGGGGCGTCCTGGTCGGGGGCCGCGGAGGGCTCCAGCTGCCCCTCCAGGAAGTAATCCAGCACGGCGTCGGGGTCGTTCCAGCGGGTCGGCTGGCCGGTGATTCTCGACACCCTCGCGGTCACCACGCCAGAGGGCATGGACAGGCGCTGCTCCGCTTGGCCGCGCAGCGCCTCGCGCATGAAGTGGATCCACATCGGCAGGGCGGTGCGACCACCCTGCTCCTGGGCACCCAGGCTCCGCTCGGTGTCGAACCCGACCCAGCTGACGGCCACCAGTTCAGGGTTGAAGCCGGCAAACCAGGCATCCCTGACGTCGTTGCTGGTGCCCGTCTTGCCGGCCAGGTCGGTCCGGCCCAGGGACAGGGCCCGCCGTGCAGTGCCCACCCTGACGACGTCACGCATCATGTCCGTCATGATGAAGGCGTTGGCTGCGCTGATGACCCTCGGGGCCCGCTGGTCTACGGGCGCCTCCAGATGGCCCCCCACCTGGTCCATGCGGGTGGCTGATCCTGTCATGGCATCGGGACTGCCAGGGTAGGGCGCTCCACGTCTCTCTCCATCGCCCTCCGGGCAGGCGGGGCAAGCCAGCATCGGCTCCGCCTCCCACAGGAGCATCCCCGCTGAGTCCAGCACCCGCTCTACCACGTAGGGCTTGATGCCGAAGCCGCCGTTGGCAAAGGCAGCGAAGCCGGTGGCCATCTCCAGCGGAGTGACCTGCGCGGTGCCCAGCGCGATCGTCAGGTCCCTGGCCACGTATTCGGAATTGAAGCCAAAGCGCAGGGCGTGCTCGCGAGCCACGTCGAAACCCATGGAGCGCATGAGCCTGATGGAGACCAGATTGCGCGAGCGGGCCAGCGCGTCCCTGAGCCTGATGGGGCCATAGAACCTGCTGTCGTCGTTCTCGGGACGCCAGTCCGAGTAGTCTGCACCCGCGGGTGCCTCGTACACCACCGGCGCGTCCAGCAGGATGGACGAGGGTGTAAAGCCGTTGTCGATGGCCGCTGAGTAGATGAAGGGCTTGAAGCCGGAACCGGCCTGGCGCCGCGCCTGGGTCACCCGGTTGAATTGCGAGGCGAAGTAGTCGAAGCCACCGGAGAGAGCGACCACCGCCCCGTCCGCCGGGTCCAGGGCGACCATCGCCCCCTGTGCCTCCGGTAGTTGTGCCAGCCAGGCCCGGCCGTCGCCCCTGGGCAGGACGTAGATCAGGTCGCCCCTCTCCAGGACCTCGGCGACAGAGGTGATCGGCGGGCCCAGGCGATCGCGGCCCAGCGCGGCGCGTGCCCAGCGCACCTGTTCCAGCGGCAACTCGAGGACCCCGCGCTGGCGGGTCGCCACGGTCGCGGAGCGCTGCTCCACGGCAACCACGACTGCCGGCACCAGCCCGCCGTAGCCGGGCACGTCCTCCAGCAGTCCGGCCACCTCATCCGCGGTCTCCACCGGCGACAGCCCGGTCTTCCTGATAGGGCCCCGATAGCCATGTCGCTGGTCGTATTCCAGCATCGCCGAGCGCAGGGCGACGTCCGCGGCCCACTGCAGGCGGCTGTCCACCGTGGTGTAGGCCACGAAACCATCCGTGTAGATGGTGTCCCCGAACCGCTCCAGCAGTTCCAGCCTCACCAGTTCGGCGACGTAGGGCGCGCTGATCGATGAGGCCGGCCCGGAGATCTCACCGGAAACCGCCTCGGCCAGCGCCAGGCGCCTTTCGTCGGCAGAAATGAAGCCCTGCTCGTACATGCGCCGGAGGACGTAGGCCCGCCGGCCCTGCGCGAGCTCACGACTGGCAATGGGGTTGTAGCTGGAAGGCCGCTGCGGGAGACCCGCCAGCAGGGCCGCTTCGGCCACGCTCAGTTCAGGCAGGGTCTTGCCGAAATAGATCTCGGCAGCGGCCGCCACGCCATAGGCTCGCTGGCCGAGGAATACCGTGTTGAGGTAGAGCTCGAGGATCTCCTCCTTGCTCAGCTCGTCCTCCAGGGTCACGGACAGGAAGATTTCCCGCAGCTTGCGCCGGACGGTGGGCTCGTTCTGGATCAGCGTGGTGCGGACCAGCTGCTGGGTGAGGGTACTGCCTCCCCCGCCCGGGCCGGGCATGCCCAGCGCGAACAGCATGGCTCGGGTGATTCCCTGCCAGTCGATGCCTGGATGCTCGAAGAAACGATCATCCTCGGCCGCCAGAAAGGCCTGTACGACCCGATCCGGCAGTTCGGCGTACCTGACCGGGATGCGGCGTTGTTCCCCGATCTGGGCGATCAGCACCCCGTCCCGACTGAAAATCCTGAGCGGCACCTGCAGTTTGAGTTCCCGGATGGTGGCCACGTCCGGCAGCGTGGGCTTGAGGTAGTAGAAGGTGCCGATCAGGGCGAGGCTCAGCGAGCCCACCCCGGTCGCCACCAGGCAGGTGATAGCCAACAGCCATTTCTGAAGCCCGGATTTCACGCGTCTGATGATAATTTGAAGGGGGTCACATTCAAATTGTGTACTGGTTGCATTATAGTTAGGACGCAAAGTTGAGAGATCACGGCGTTATAAAACATAACATACTGTTTTAATTGGAAAACTTGTGAAGCTGCCCAACCTTCTTCCCAGCCGCAGGAAGCCGCTCCTCGGCCTGGACATCACGACCTCCTCGATCAAGCTGATCGAGCTGTCGGAGTCCGGGGGAGAGTACCGTGTGGAGGCTTTCGCTGCAGAACCGACGCCCCATAATGCCGTCAACGACAAGGCCATTGTCGATGCCAATGCGGTCGGGGAGGCCATCCGGCGGGCAGTGAAGCGGGCTGGCGTCAGCACCAAGGAGTGCGCCGTTGCGATCAGCGGCGACAACGCCATCACCAAATCCATTCCCATGCCGGCCAGCCTCTCCGGCAACGACCTGGAGCAGCAGGTCGAGTTACAGGCCGACCAGTACATCCCCTTCCCGATGGAAGAGGTCAGCTTCGACTTCGAGGTTCTGGGGCCCTCCGAGCGCGACCCCGAGGTACAGGACGTGCTGCTGGTGGCGACCCGCACGGAAAACGTCGAGCAGCGCGTGGCGGCGGTCAATGCTGCCGGCCTGGTGGCCAGGCTGGTGGATGTGGAGGCCTTCGCGCTGGAGAACGCCTGCAAGTTGATGTCCTACCAGATGCCTGATGGCGGCAACGATCACACGATCGCGGTCATCGATTTCGGGGCGAGCACCACGACCTTCAGCGTCCTGCGCGACATGCATGTCATCTACACCCGCGACTTTCCCTTCGGTGGCCAGCAGTTGACCGAAGAGATCATGCGGACCTACGGGCTGTCCATGGAGGACGCGGGCCGCGCAAAGAAGGAGGGCGGGTTGCCCTCGAATTACCAGCCGGAGCTGCTCGAACCCTTCATCGACGACATGTCGCAGCAGGTCAGTCGCTCTCTGCAGTTCTATCTGGCTTCTGGCAGCAACCGGACCCAGCCGGAACAGATACTGATCTGCGGCGGTTGCGCCAACATCCCGGGCGTGTCCGACGTCATCGGCAGCCGGGTCGGCATTCCTGCGGAGAAGGGCGACCCTCTCGGGAAGATGAGGATTTCGACCAAGGCCAAGTCGCTGGGCGTGCACCGCGATGCGACGGCCCTGCTGGTCGCCTGTGGCTTGGCATTGCGGAGTTTCGACGACAATGCCAAGTATTAACCTGCTTCCATGGCGTGCGGAACTGCGCCGCCGCCGGCAGAGGGATTTCGTCGCGGGTCTCGGCGCTGCTGTCGTCGTAGCCGCGCTGGTCACGTTGATAGCCAGGCTGTGGGTGGCGGGCCTGATCGACGATCAGGTCGCCAGGAATGACCTGTTGCGGGCCGAGATCGCTACGCTCGACAAGCAGATCGAGGAAATCCTGAAACTCGAGGAAGAGAAGGCGCAGCTGGTGGCGCGCATGGAGATCATCGAGACCCTGCAAAAGAGCAGGCCTGAAGTAGTGAGGCTCTTTGACGACATCGTCAGGACCATGCCCGATGGTGTTTATCTTTCCAAGCTGAGCCAAACGGACCGCAAGCTGGAATTCAACGGAATAGCACAGTCCAGCACCCGCGTATCGGCTTTCATGCGCAATATCGACTCTTCCGAGGTGCTCGCCACGCCCGGCCTCCAGGTGATCGAAACAGGCCAGGGCGAGGGCGCCAGCTTCAACCTCTCGGCGAGCCTGCGCTCGGCGCCGGGTGATGGGGATCAGCAGTGAACGGCCTGAATGAATTCATCAGCCAGCTACGCGATCTCGACTTTCGTGACGTCGGTCGATGGCCGCTGGTTTTTCGCCTGCTGGCCGTTGCGCTGCTGTTTGTGGTCGCTTCCTGGTTGTTGGTCTGGCAATTCGTCTTCAAGGGCACCCTCCCCGAGCTGGAAGCTGCAGAGGCGGAGCAGGTTTCGCTGTGGAGCACGTTTGACACCAAGCAGCGCAAGGCTGCCAACCTGGAGGCTTACCGCCAGCAGCTGGTCGAGATCGAGCGCAGCTTCGGTGCCATGCTGCGGCAGCTGCCGGGTCAAACCGAGGTACCGAGCCTTCTGGTCGACATTTCCCAGGCCGGCCTCGCGGCGGGCCTGGAAGAGAAGCTGTTTCAACCCCAGGCCGAGGTACGGCGAGATTTCTACGCCGAGCTGCCCATCAAGATCCGCCTCGTTGGGGGTTACCACGAGATAGGCCGCTTCGTGGAAGCCGTAGCGGCCCTGCCCCGCATCGTGACCATTCATGACGTGCAGCTGCAGGGTCCCGTGGTTGGCAGGAATCGCGGGGCTGCGCCAGCGGATAATCTGACCCTCGATATGATCGCCAAGACCTATCGCTATCTCGATGAAGCCGAAGGTGGGTCGCCATGATGGACGGCGGATGGCAGGTACGGCGCAAGCTTCGCCACTCGACTGCGGTGACGCATGCGCTGGTTTGGGTGTCGGCATCGCTGTTGCTGTCCGGCTGCGCCGATCCGCTCGACGAGTTGCGTGGAGAGATCGAAAAGGCCAAGGCGCGACCCGGTGGCAGGATCGAGCCGCTGCCGGAGGTCAAGCCCTATGTGTCCGTCGCGTATACCATGGCGGAAGCGCGTTCGCCCTTTGTCCCCGGGTCCGACCTCGAGCGCGCCGGCGGGCTCCGGCCTGACAGTGACCGTCCTCGCGAGTACCTCGAGCAGTTCTCGCTCGATACCCTGCGCATGGTCGGTACCCTGAAACTCGGCGGATCCCAGTTCGGACTGGTTCAGACCAAGGACGGGCTGATCCACCGCGTCGTGGTTGGCAACCATCTCGGGCAGAACGACGGACGAATCGAGACCGTTGGCGAGGCAGAGATCGCGCTCGTGGAAATCGTCCCGGACGGCCTTGGAGGCTATGTCGAGCGGCAGGCCGCATTGGCCCTCAGCGAGTGATTGTGGGGAGAAGCAGTGATGGCTTGCATACACCAGGCAAATAAAAACCATGGTTTCTGGCGCGGCGCCTTTGCCGCGACTCTTCTGGTGCTGGGTGCCGGTGGGTCGCAAGCGGAGGAAGCCGGCAACCGGCTGGTGTCCGTCGAGGTCAAGCCTCTGTCGGGAACTACCGTCCAGGTGCGCCTCAACATGACCGCTGCGGCACCCGCGCCGCTCAGTTTTACCATCGACCAGCCGGCCAGGCTGGCCGTCGATCTGGCAGATGTCGAACTGGCCCTGACCGAGCGGCGAGTCGACGTGGGCGCAGCCGGCCTCGATTCGGTCGTCGCTGCCCAGGCCGGAGGGCGGACCCGGGTCGTATTCAACCTGGATGCGATGCTGCCCTACACGGCGGTTGCCCAGGGAAATTCCGTGCTGGTGACGCTGGGCGAAGAGCCGCCGCCGGTAACGCAGGCCGTCGTCCAGACTGCAGCGGTAGAAACCCTTACACCAGCCACCCGTGGCGTAAGGGACGTGGACTTCCGTCGCTCACCCGATGGATCCGGCAGGGTGATCGTCCGGCTATCGGACAAGACCCAGCCGGTCAGCCTGCGTCAGGAAGGCAACACGGTCATCGTCGACTTGGCCGGCGCAAGCTTGCGGGATGACCTGCTCAAGCGCTACGACGTGATGGATTTCGCGACCCCGGTGTCGACCGTGGAGGTGATGCGAAATGCAGCGGGCGCACAGGTCAGGATCGCGGCCTCCGGCGACTTCGAGCAGCTTGCCTATCAGACTGACGATACCTACGTAGTCGAGGTCAAGGAACGGCCGAAACAGGCCACCGTGACCGAGGCCGAGAAGGTCTACACCGGTGAGCGGCTCACGCTGAATTTCCAGGATATCGACGTGCGGGCCGTCCTGCAGCTACTCGCCGATACCAGTGGCCAGAACATCGTCGTGAGTGATTCGGTGACGGGTCGGGTTACGCTGAGGCTGCAGAACGTGCCTTGGGACCAGGCCCTGGACATCGTGCTGCGTACGCGCGGCCTGGGCATGCGCACTAAGGACAACGTCATCCTGGTCGCCCCACAGGCCGAACTTGCAGCCCGCGAGCGTGCTGAGCTTGAGGCGCTGAATGCCATCGAGGAGTTGGTGCCGCTGCGGACCGAGTTCCTCCAGGTCAACTACGCCAAGGCAGGCACCCTCTCCGGCTTGTTACGCTCAGCCGGCGGTGGATCGCTCTTGTCTGAGCGTGGCAACGTCAGTGTGGATGAGCGCACCAACACCTTGATCGTGCAGGATACCGCCGATCGGCTCGAGGAGATCCGGGCGATGGTGGCCGCGCTCGACATCCCGGTGCGTCAGGTCCTGATCGAGTCCAGGATCGTCATCGTGAGCGATGACCTGTCCCGCGAGCTCGGCGTGCGCTGGGGCTTCAATCGGGTATCGGACGACGTGGGCGACTTCTTTGCGATCGGGGGATCGTCCAACGCCACCGATTCTATCCTCAGCAGCGCCCTGGATAACCTTGCGGATTCCGGCTCGCCTTTACCGGTGAATATCCCCTTCGGCAACTTCGATCGTTACAACGTCAACTTGCCTGCAGGTAACCCGACCGGGCGCTTGGCACTCGCCATCCTCGACTTCGATGATTACCTCATCGACCTCGAGCTCTCTGCGGCCCAGGCTGAAGGAACCGGGAAAATTGTCTCCTCGCCGCGCGTCATCACCGCCAACCAGAGCGAGGCGACCATCAAGCAGGGCGTCGAGATTCCTTATCAGGAGTCGGCCTCCAGCGGGGCGACGGCCACCCAGTTCAAGGAGGCCGTACTCTCCCTGAAGGTTACTCCGCAGATCACGCCCGATAACCGAGTCATCCTCGATCTCGAAGTGAACAAGGACAGCGTGGGCCAGCTGGTGCCGAGCGCCACCGGCGGGTTCGTTCCCTCGATCGATACGCGGGAGATCACCACCCAGGTCCTGGTCAACGATGGCCAGACCGTCGTCCTAGGTGGGATCATGGAAACCGAGCAACGTGAGAGTTCCAGCAAGGTACCGTTCTTCGGTGACCTGCCGGGGCTCGGCGTGCTGTTCAGGAACAACAACCGGATCAGCGCCAGGGATGAACTGCTGATCTTCGTCACGCCCAAGATCCTGCGCGAGGGCGCGAGTATCGAGTGACGCCTGCCGGGTTAGAGGCTGTCCCGGGATTGCCTGGCCAGATGGGGCGCGTGTTCCTGATCGGCCCCATGGGTGCGGGGAAAAGCACCGTGGGTCGTGCCCTGGCTGCCCGGCTTGGTTGCGAGTTCCTCGATAGCGACCAGGCCATCGAGGACCGTACCGGGGTAGACATCTCCTTTATCTTCGAGAAGGAAGGCGAGGCCGGCTTTCGGCGGCGCGAGGCCGAGGTGATCGACGAGATCTCCCAGCTGCCCCGCCTTGTGCTCGCGACAGGTGGGGGCGCTATCCTGGATGCCAACACGCGCCAGCGTCTTGCCGCTCGAGGAACGGTCGTTTACCTCGAGGCGACCGTGGAGCAGCAATTGCAGAGAACTCGCGGCAGCACGCACCGGCCACTGCTCCTGACCGACGATCCGCGCGGTCGGCTCGAGCAGCTCATGATCGTCAGGGAGCCCCTGTACCAGTCGATCGCCCACTTGACCATCAGGATCGGTCGCCGCAAGGTGGCTCGGATGGTCGAGGAGATTGCCACCTGGCTGGCAGCCAATGGAAGACTGCAGTGAATCCGATTCGTCTTGATGTCACTCACGTTACGGGCCGTTATCCGATCATGGTGGGCAGCGGCTTGCTGTCGCGCCCTGAACTGTACGATGAGTTGCTCACTGCCAGCGACCTGCTGGTGGTGTCGCATCCGTCGATCTGGGCGTTGTGGGGACAAAGACTTGTCGCTGGTCTCGACGGCCGGCGCATTCATCACCATCTCGCCCCGGAGGGAGAGCAGCACAAGACTCTTGCCGGCCTCGCCGGGATTTTTGATGCGGCGGTCGGGGCGGGTCTCCATCGCGACTGTGCCTTCGTTGCTCTGGGGGGCGGCGTAGTCGGGGACATCACCGGTTTAGCGGCTGCCTGCTACCAGCGTGGCGTTGCCTTCCTGCAGGTGCCGACC
This sequence comes from Steroidobacteraceae bacterium, assembly GCA_032119515.1. Classification (GTDB taxonomy): domain Bacteria; phylum Pseudomonadota; class Gammaproteobacteria; order Steroidobacterales; family Steroidobacteraceae; genus SG8-30. The sequence goes on from JAUMBX010000077.1 coordinate 11,062, forward strand.
ACGCTGCTGGCCCAGGTCGATTCCTCGGTCGGGGGCAAGACTGCGGTGGATCATCCGGGGGGCAAGAACCTCATCGGAGCCTTTTACCAGCCGGTCGGGGTGCTGGCGGATACCGATACGCTTGCGACCTTGCCCGACCGGGAGCTGCGGGCTGGTCTTGCCGAGGTCATCAAGTATGCACTGATCATGGACGCGGACTTCCTCGACTGGCTGGAAGCTCATCTCACCGACTTGCTGGCTCGTCGGGGCGAGGCCCTCGAGTACGCCATCCTCACCTCCTGTCGGCACAAGACGGCCATCGTCGGTCGCGATGAGCGCGAGCGTGGCGAGCGGGCCCTGCTGAATCTGGGGCATACCTTCGGGCACGCCATCGAGACAGGCAGTGGTTACGGCGAGTGGCTGCATGGCGAGGCCGTCGCTGCGGGCATGGTCATGGCTGCGGAGTTTTCCGGTCGGTTGGGCTGGCTGGCTGCCGCCGAGGTCAGCCGAATTCGTGAGCTCATCGGTCGTGCCGGGCTGCCCTGTGATCCTCCACGGCTGGGTGCCGCCAGGATGCTGGAGCTGATGTCCCTCGACAAGAAGGTACTCGGTGGCCGCGTTCGCCTGGTGCTCCTGCAGCGTATCGGTCAGGCGATCTGTACCGCAGATTATCCGGATGAGGCGCTGAAAGTCCTGCTGGAGGACCTGACGGGCGAGCCGGGATGAGTCATCACTTGCACGACGAGGGTCTGGCACCCTGGGCTGCGCTGGAATCCAGGTCCAGGGGGCGATGTTTTCCGGAACCTCCAGCGGGCTACCGCGGGGAGTTCCAGCGCGACCGCGATCGCATCATCCACAGCAATGCCTTCCGCCGGTTGGTCTACAAGACGCAGGTCTTCGTCAATCATGAGGGAGACCTGTTCCGCACCCGCCTGACGCATTCCCTTGAGGTCGCCCAGATCGGCCGGACGGTGGCCCGGATGCTCAAGCTGTCCGAACCCTTGACCGAGGCCATCTGCCTCGCCCACGACCTCGGGCATACACCCTTCGGGCACGCTGGCCAGGATGCCCTGAACGAGTGCATGCGCCCCTACGGCGGCTTCGAACACAACCTGCAGTCCTTGCGCGTGGTGGACGAGCTGGAGGAGCGCTATGCGAGCTTCAATGGTTTGAACCTGTGCTTCGAGACCCGCGAGGGCATCCTGAAGCATTGCTCGGCCGCCAATGCCCGCAAGCTCGGTGAGGTGGGACAGCGCTTCCTGGAGCGCAGTCAGCCGGGGCTCGAAGCCCAGCTGGCGAACCTTGCCGATGCCATCGCCTACAACAATCATGATGTGGATGATGGCCTGCGCGCTGGGCTGATCTCCGTCGATGAACTGCTGGAAGTTGCACTGTTCAGGCGTCACCACCAGGCGGTGCTCGCGGCCTACCCGGATGTCCAGGGCCGCAGGATCATCCACGAGACCATCCGTCGCATGATTCACGAAGTGGTCACCGACCTCATCGATGAGACGAGGCGGAGGATTGCCGAGGTGGGCCCCGCCAGCATCGAGGAGGTGCGGGCCTGTCCGACGCGTCTGGTAGGGTTCTCTGCAGAACGCGCCGAGGAGCACCAGGAGCTGAAGCGCTTCCTGCGCCGTCAGGTCTACGAGCATGAGCACGTCATCGGCATGCGCTCTGGCGCCGTGCGCACGCTGCAGGAGCTTTTCGAGGCCTTCATGAGAGACCCCGGCTTGCTGCCGGATGCCCATCGTGACGTGGCGCATGGCATGGAAGCAACCCAGGGCGAGCTCGGCCGGGCGCGTGCCGTGGCGGACTATGTTGCCGGCATGACAGATCGCTATGCGTTCCTCGAACATGCCCGGATCAGTGGCGGATGAGCTACGTTGCCCGACGGCTTCCGCGTACCGAGTGGCTGGACATCAGGGGGCTGCGCCACCGTCTCCTGCGCTGGGGTCCGGTCTCGGACGATCCGTTGATCCTGCTCCATGGCTGGGCAGACACTGCCGATACCTTCCAGTTCCTGGTCGATGCGCTGCAGGAGGACTGGCCCCTGCTGGCCTTCGACTGGCGAGGCTTCGGCCAGACGGAATGGGCGCCCGGCGGCTACTGGTTTCCGGACTACCTGGCCGACCTGGATGCCTTGCTCGATGCGGTCTGCCCGTCGAAACCGGCCCGCCTGATCGGACACAGCATGGGTGGGCACGTAGCAATGCTTTACGCCGGCATTCAGCCGGACAGGGTGCGCCGCCTGGTCAGCCTCGAGGGTTTCGGGCTGCCGCCCAGTTCGCCCGAGGAAGGTCCGGAGCGCTTGGCGCGCTGGTTGCGGCAGTTGCGGGAACCGAATCCCTTCGGTCAGTTCAGGGATCACGGCCATTTCGCCCACTTCCTGGCGGGCCGCAACCCCAGGCTGGGTGCGGAGCGCGCTGCGTTCATTGCCCGGGCCTGGGCTGCCGAAGACCCCAAGGGAGGCGTGATGATGCGGGCGGATCCGGCCCACAAGCGGGTGAATCCCTATCGATACCAGCGCGAGGACGCGAAGGCCTGCTGGCAACGGATCAAGGCTCCTGCCCTGCTGCTGCTGGCCTCGGAGAGCGAGTATCTGGGGCGTCTGGGGGAGGCTGGGACCGCGGCCGGATTGGCAGCGGCGATGCCCGGGGTCCGGCAGGAGTCCATGGTGGGGGTCGGGCACATGTTGCACCACGAGGACCCCGTCGGGGTCGCGACGGTGGTGGAGAAGTTCCTCACGGAAGACATCGTTCGGTCATCCGGCCAGCGTTAGAATCCACTCATGGACTCAGTAGATCTCGAGGCTGCCCAGGAACGGATCAAGGCATATTTCGATGCCTTCCTGCGCAGCGACTCGGCGGCCTATGCAGAGCAATGGGTGTACCCGGCCTGCGTGTACTCCAGGGGTCGATGGTGGGCCATGGCGGATCCCGAGGCTTGCGTTGTCGCCAATGCGGGGTACCAGCGTGAGGCCATGGCGCGGGGCATGGTCGGTGGCAGGCTGCTGGAATTGTCGGCGCGGGCAGAGGGGCGCGATACCGTCTGGGTGGACGCCCGCTTCTCGCGCGAGGGCGCTGCCGGGCAGGTCATTGACGAGATCCGCGCTGCCTGCCTGGTCGTTCGGGACGGGCAGTCCTGGCGTGTGGCGGTCTGTGTCCTGAGGGACTGAACCTTGATCCTCGGCCTGCTGCGCTCGACTGGCACCGTTACCTACAAGTGGGCACGGCGAGTGGTCATAGCCCTGATCGGCACCACGGTATGCCTGCTTGGCCTGGCGATGCTGGTGCTGCCCGGGCCCGGATTACTGGTGATCCCGCTCGGGTTAGGCATCCTGGGCCTCGAATTCGCCTTTGCCCGCCGCTGGCTCCTGCGGGTGCGCGAGTCCGCCAATGGCGTGGTCAGCGAAGCGGTCAAGTGGCGGTGGTGGCGGCGTCCTCCTCCGCCAGACGGACCGGGCTGAGACCGTGGCCGAAGAGTTGCCTGCCGCCTGGAACAGG
>JAUMBX010000078.1:0-4021 GCA_032119515.1 Steroidobacteraceae bacterium
TAATAACGTCCAGACCATGACCCCACGCACACTCGTCATCCTGGCAGCCGGACTGGGCACTCGCTTCGGCGGGCCCAAGCAGCTCACGCCCGTCACGCCTGAGGGCGAGACGCTACTCGACTTCACGCTGCACGATGCGCTGGCGGTGGGGGTCAGCGAGGTCGTGTTCATCGTGCGTCGCGCCCTCGAGGCGGAAACTATCCAGCGCTTCGCGCCTCGGCTGGCCGGACGTGCCAGGCTGCATTGCGTCAACCAGGAGGATGGCTGGTTGCCGAGAGGGCTGCCTGCCCGTATGCGGCCCTGGGGGACCGGTGCGGCGGTGCTGTCGGCCCGCGATGCAATAGAGGGGAATTTTTGGGTCCTGAACGCCGATGACTTCTACGGTCGCGACAGCTTTACCCGCATGGTGGCCGCCCCGACCGATGGTTGGACCCTGGCCGGCTTCAGGCTCGCGGACACGCTTGCCGACTCGGGCGGGGTGTCGCGCGCACAGTGCCTGTTGGGCGCCGATGGGTGCCTGCAGGCCATCCACGAGTGTCGTGAGGTGCGCCGCCTCGGGGATCGCATCACCTGCACGGAACAGCCGGCCGGTTGGCCCACGCTGGAGGCTTCGACCCTGGTATCGATGAACTTCTGGGGTTTCGATCACCGCATCTTCGCCACCCTCGAGGCCGGCTTCGAGGACTTCGCTGCCTCGCAAACTACCGAGACCCCCAGTGAGTTCAACCTGCCCGACGCCGTCGGTCTCGCCCTGCAGCAGGGTTCCGCGCGGATCAGCGTGATCCCGGTAACAGGCCCATGGATCGGGTTGACCCACCCGGAGGATCTGGCGCATTCGGCGGCGCGCATCGCCTCGCTTCGCGAGCGTGGCGCCTACCCGGCGAGGCTGTGGCAGTGACCCCGCAACTCGCGGCCATCTTCAGCCAGTTCAGCGTCAGCCAGGCGCCCGTCTCCGCAACGGGCCTGACCTCAGGGCATATCAATGAAACCTGGCGGGTCGATACGGAATCGGACACGAGCTACGTGCTGCAGCGCCTGAGCCCGGTCGCGTTCCCGAACCCAGACTCAGTCATGGCCAACAAGCTGGCGGTGACTCGACATCTTTCCGCAAAGGCTGCGGCGGCCGGTTTCCGACGCCCGGTGCCAAGCTTCGTTCCGCTTCGGGAAGGCGGCTTCCTGCTGCGCGATAAGGGCGGCGGAGCCTGGAACCTGATGCCCTTCATCGGTCCCTCGCGCAGTTACCTGGCAGCCCCCGATGCCCACCTCGCCCGTGAAGCCGGACTGACGCTCGGCGCATTCCTGCGCGAGACCAGCGACCTCGATCCCGCCGTGCTGAGCGAGACCCTGCCGGGCTTCCACGATCTGAGTCGACGTCTCGGGGAGTTCGATGTCGCGCTCGCATCAGCCGAAGCCGATCGGCGCAGCGATGCCGCGCAGGTGATCGAGGCGGTTGGCGAGCTGAGGGAATCAATGCTGGTGATCGAGCGACTCAGGATGGCAGGCGCCATTCCGCAACGGGTAACCCATAACGACACCAAGTTGCCCAACATGCTGTTCACGCCCGAGGGCAAGGGTCTGTGCATGATCGACCTCGATACCGTCATGCCCGGGATCCTCCATTACGATTTCGGTGACGCCGTGCGCATGCTCTGCAACACCGGTGCGGAGGATGAGCCGGATGCGGATTGCATCGGGATCCGGCTGGACTACTTCGAGGCCTTCGCCCAGGGCATGTTCGGCGGCGGCAGCCACTTGTTACCGCGGCCCGGTGAAATGACGGCGCTGGCCGATAGCCCGGCCGTCATGGCCTTCATCGTGGGCCTGCGCATGCTCACCGACTTCCTTCAGGGTGATCGCTACTTCAGCACCGCCTACCCTGGCCACAACCTGGTTCGCGCCCGGGCACAACTTGCACTGGCCCGGCGGTTTACCGACGCTCGCGCCCGGTTGCAAACCGCGATCGAGTCCGCGCTTCAGTCAGCGGCGAACTCCGACCGCACCGGCTGACCATCCACCAGCAGACGGTCGTAGACCGCTTCCCGGAAGGCCTCAATGAACCCGTTCGCGGCAGGGGGAGGAGCCTCCACCTGGGTCATCACGACACCCACGAAGCCGCGGTCGGGGTCGATCCAGAATTGGGTGCCCTCGTAGCCGCCACCGATCCACAATCCGCCCTGACCCTGCCTGCCGTCGGGCAGCCTGCCGTTGTTCACCCAGAGGTTGTAGCCGTTGTAGCCAGCGGGGTTATCGGTGAGGGTATGGGGCGAGGTCATGTCCCGGATGGTCGCCTCCTGCAGAAAACGGTGCCCGTTGAGCTCGCCGCCTGCCAGGAACAACCGCAGGAAGTCTGCATAGCCATCGGCCGTGGCGACCATACCCTCGCCACCGAGGTTGAGGGGATACTCGCGGGAGTACATGGACACGCCGGCCTCCAACAGGTCGAGTTCCTCACCACTGAACGCCCTGAGCGTGCCGCCATCGCCGGTGACCCGCGGTAGCAACGCCACCCCCTCCGGCAGGCCATACTGCAGGCCCTCGATGTCGGCGGGCCGGGTCAGGCGTTCCTCCACCAGCGCCGCCAACGGTTTGCCGGTCGCTCGCTCGGCAACGAGCCCCAGCACCGTGGTGCCGGTACCGTAAAAATAATCCTCGCCGGGCTGCTGGATCAGCGGCAAGCGGCTGAGTCGCAGGATGAGGTCTTCGCTGCTCTTGGCCTGGGTCAGTTCCTCCTTGAGGAACAGCTCGTCGAGGCACTTCACCCGAGTCAGTCCGTAATAGAACCCGGCACGATGGTGGATGAGGTCCGCGACCGTCATCCCGGGGCGGGCATCGACCGTGGGCAGGGGGCAGGTTTCGGCGACCGCAGACTCGGCCGAGCCCGACGGACCGTAGAGGGTGGCCGCGACTCGAGCCAGGTTTTCCCCGGCGGGGCCAGTAGCCACCTGAAGACCAGCAAATTCCGGGATGTAGCGAGCCACCGGATCATCGAGGCGCAGGACACCGTCCTCGACCAGGTCCATCACCACGCTGATGGTGACCAGCTTGCTCATCGACCAGATCCGAAACCAGGTCTGGCCATCGATCCGGGCTCCGTCGAGCAGGGCCGGATTCGCGGCCGAATGTTCATAGATGAGGTTGCCGTCCTGGTCTTCCAGACGCGCGTACAGGAACGGATAGGCGTCGCGCTCGACGTAGCCGGACAGAAAGTCATCCAGGCCCGGGCGGTCGCGCAACTCGTGACGCAGGTCCGAGCCACCGCACCCCGCAAGCACCAGGCAGAAGAGAAGAAGGCCGCACAGGCTGCTGCGCATCGCTGACGCTCCGTCGATCAAGGAGCATTGATTCTGCTACCTTGGCGTCGAGGCGACAACGGCGGTTCAGCGTGGCTTGCCCTTGGTGCGGACCTTGACCGACACGTCGCGGACCAAGGTGGAGGTGGCCCCCGTGTCGTCGGTCACCTCCAGGGTGACCGGGTAGGTCCCGCTGGCCGGGAACAGGTGCCCGGTCACGGAGCCGGCTCCCGCCGTGCCGTCACCGAAGTCCCAGGTCCAGCCGACCACCGAGCCGTCGGTATCGCTGCTGCCGCCGCCGTCGAAGCTGCAATCGAGTTCGCTGCACTGGAAACCGAAATCCGCCAGCGGCGGCTGGTTGGGCAGCGCACCGCATTCGCCCCAGGAGGAGGTAGCGGTGCCGCCTGCGGCGAACCGGGCGGTGGCCCGCACGCAAGCCGCCTGGCCAGTCAGCGCCAGAAATTCCAGGCCGACCGCATAGCGGCGTGCCCCGTTGAGCCAGTAGTTCCCGGTGGTGACTTGCACGCCGTTGAACAAGCCCTCGGTCGGCCTGCCAGGAACCTGGGCGTCCAGATGCAGGTAAGGACTGTAGTGGGGTCCATGGTCCTCGTGGTAGGGGCACTCGCGTACGCCTCCCACCCCGAAGGATGCCCAGGGGACGGACGCGGAATCCTTGTGGCTGTATTGGAAATTCCAGAGCTCCATGTTCCAGCGCGAGGGCAGGACCAGGT
>JAUMBX010000078.1:4031-6473 GCA_032119515.1 Steroidobacteraceae bacterium
TGGCATCCGGGGTATTGCCGGGTTGGGCAATCTCGGCACCGGTCAGGTCAAACAGGGCGAGTTCGACGGCGACGAGATCGTAGCGGCTCGACTCCACGGTGAGCGCTACCCTGGGCGACTCGGCACTCGCGAGGTCGACAGAAGTGAACTCTATAAGGGTGTCCTCGACCACCGGCCAGGCCAGCAGCCGCGCCGGGTGCACGGCATCGCGCTGCCAGGCCGAGAGCGGATCGTCTGCCGGCGCGTCCCGGACCTCGAAGTGCAGGTGCTCGAAGCCGCTGGCGCTGGCGCCCGTGTAGCCAATGAGTTGCCCCTTGCTGACGCTTGCGCCTGGTGCCACCACCCAGCCGCTGAGGTGCAGGTAGAGGCTGAAGTAGCAGCCGCCGCCACCGCTGCAGGTGGTGAAACCGGGGCGATAGTGGCGCAGCTTGATGACCGGATCGGAATAGGCGGGATCTGTTCCCGCGACGTCCACCTGGCCGTCGGTTACGGCGAAGATCGGCGTCCCGATCGGCGCAGCCAGGTCGATGCCGCGATGGAAGTCGTAGCGGCCGCCCTCAGAGGCCAGAGGGCGCGGGCCGAAGGTGGAATTGAACGGCACATCGGCGTGGGCCGCCGTGCCCCAGCGGGACTGGGGGCAGCCCTGCTCCGGCTTCCAGCGACGGGGCTTGTTATCCATGATACGCCCGCACAGGGGCCAGGCCGCCTGGGGATCCATGGCCTGTGCCGATACCGGCGTCTCGAGACCGAGGAGCCCGATCAGGCAGGTCACCACGACGACGAGTCTTCGCTGGAACATCACGGGCACCCTCCCCCCTTAGACCTCACGCAGACTGCCAGCAGGTGATCCCGCCGGCGTCCGTAGTTTCCCCAGGGTCGTCAGGCCGCGGTATACCCCCCATCCACCGGGAATACCGCGCCGGTGATCCAGGCTGACTCGTCGCTGGCCAGGAATACCGCGAGGTTGGCAATGTCCTCCGCGGTGCCGAGCCGCTTGAGCGGGTACCGGGTGGCATTGGCGGCCATGGCCTGCTCCAGCGGCATGCGATTGCGCAGGTCCAGCCCCCCGCGCCGTTCGTAGGTCTCTTTCACCAGCGCGGTGGGCACAGTGCCGGGACAGACCGCGTTGCAGCGAATGCCGAGGTGGGCGTACTCGATGGCGGCCTGGCGGGTGAGCGAGATGATGCCGCCCTTGGCCGCGGCGTAGGCCGCAATGCCACTGAAGCCCACCAGCGCTCCAATGGAGGCCTGATTGATGATGGAGCCACCTCCAGCAGCCTCCATCGCCGGGATGATCGCCCGACTGGCCAGCCACGTGCCTTTGAGGTGCACGGCCATCACCCTGTCCCATTCGTCCTCACTGACGGTGGTGACGGAGCCGACGCTCGCTATTCCCGCGTTGGCATAGAGCACGTCGATCCGACCCCAGGCGGCGATCAGGGCCTTCGCCATGCGGTCGTTGTCGGCCATGGAGGCCGCATCCAGCTGGATGGCAAGTGCCTGCCCCCCGGATGCCGCAATCTCCGCCGCCGCTGCCTCAGCCTTGTCGAGGTCGATGTCGGCGCAGCCGACCCTGGCTCCCTCTGCCGCGAAGCGCAGGGCCGCCGCACGACCCAGCCCGGACCCCGCCCCCGTGACCACCGTCACCTTGCCCGCCAACCGGTCAGTCATTGTGTTCTCTCTCCGATATCCTTGTTCCTCCCAGCCTAGCTTGTCGTCATGAATCCATCCAACTCCGCTGCAGTGCCCTACCGAGCCGACATCGACGGGCTGCGGGGCATCGCGGTACTGCTCGTCGTGCTGTATCACGCCGGGCTGGGGCCCTTTCCCGGCGGCTACGTCGGGGTCGACGTGTTCCTGGTGATCTCGGGCTACCTCATCACCCGGATCATCCGGTCGGATCTCGATGCGGGCCACTACACGCTGATGGGCTTTTACGAGCGGCGAGTCCGGCGGCTGGTGCCGGCACTGGTGGTGATGCTCACGACCGTAGCCGTCGCCTGCCTGCTGCTCCTGGCGCCGCAGGACTTGAGCTACTTTGGCGGCAGCCTGTTCGCAGCGGTTGGGTTTGCCGCCAATCTGTTCTTCTTTCTCGAAGCCGGTTACTTCGACCTGGCCTCGACCATGAAGCCACTGCTGCACACCTGGTCCCTGGCGGTCGAGGAACAGTTCTACCTGCTCTACCCGCTGCTCTTGCCATGGCTGATCCGGCGCGGCAGGGCGACGGCCATCGTCGTGCTCGCCGTGGTGACGGCACTGTCCTTGCTGGGCAGCGCATGGGCCGCACAGGGCAACCCTGATGCCGGGTTCTACCTGCCGCTCTTTCGCGCCTGGGAAATCGGGCTCGGTGCGCTGCTGGCGCTATTTCACGCCTAGAGCACGCGGCTCACCGGCCCGGCGAGCGGGTTGCTCGCCCTGACGGGAATCGTGTCGATCCTGGTG
>JAUMBX010000079.1:0-9531 GCA_032119515.1 Steroidobacteraceae bacterium
GGTCTGAGTGCGGCGACGGCGCGCGGCGTTGGCCTCGCGTCACCCAAAACGGCTGCGCTGGTACCGCCGAGTGCGACGACACACAGGTGATCGCGCGCACGCTGCGCTGGATGGAGCGTGCGGTGATCGGCCTGAACCTGTGTCCGTTTGCGAAGGCGGTGCATGCCAAGGGGCAGGTGCATGTGGCCGTGAGCCACGCCAGCGGTGCCGACGGCGTGCTGGCTGACCTGCAGCGCGAGATGCAGGATCTGGTTGCGCTGGACTCGGCAGTGCGCGACACCACGCTGCTGGTGCTGCCTCATGCCTTGACCGAGTTCCTTGAGTTCAATGATTTCCTTGACCCGGCCGAGGCACTGCTGGATGCACTTCAGGCCAGGCTCGATGCGTTGGCCCAGGACGGCTCGGCGCGGGTCGTGGTCCTGACCGGCGCCGGGTCCAGTTTCTGCGCGGGCGCAGACATCGCCGAAATGCGCAGCGCCTCGCCCGGGCGACTCGGCCGGGTCCTGGCCAGTCTCGACGCCCTCCCCATGCCGAGCGTGGCGCGCGTGCAGGGTAATGCCTTCGGCGGTGCGCTCGGCCTCATCGGTGCCTGCGACATCGCCCTGGGCAGCGCCGAGATCAAGCTGGCCTTCAGCGAGGTACGGCTTGGCATCGTCCCGGCGATGATCGCCCCCTACGTCGTACGTGCCGTCGGGGCGCGCGCGGCCCGTCGCCTGTTCCTCACGGCAGAGCGCTTCAGCGGCGAGGAAGCGGCGCGGATCGGCCTGCTGCACGAGGCCATGCCTTCCGCCGCGCTCGACTCCCGGATGGCGACCGTCGTGGACCAGTTGGTGCTGGGCGGACCGCAGGCCCAGGTCGAGGCGAAACGGCTGGTGAGCGCGGTGGTGGGCCGCGACCCCCGGCAGGACGCCGGGGTGCGCGGGGAAACCGAGGCCTGGATCAACCGCCTGCGGACCTCGGTCGAGGGCCAGGAAGGACTGACCGCCTTCCTGGAGAAACGCCCGCCGGACTGGACGCGGTGAAGCCATGATCAGGCGCCTGCTGATTGCCAACCGTGGCGAGATCGCCTGCAGGATCATGGCGACCTGTCGCAGGCTGGGCATTCACTCGATCGCCGTCTACAGCGAGGCAGACCGCGGCGCGCGCCACGTGCGGCTCGCGGACGAGGCGCACCTGATCGGTCCGCCCACCGCTGCAGAGTCCTACCTGAATGGCCAGCGCATCATCGAGGTGGCACTTGCCAGCGGCGCTGAGGCCATCCACCCGGGCTATGGTTTCCTGTCCGAGCAGGCTGGCTTCGCCCAGTCATGCACAGCGGCAGGACTCCTGTTCGTCGGCCCCACGCCTGAGACGATCCGCCTGATGGGACTCAAGCAGGAGGCCAAGGCGCTAGCCGCCGGTGCCGGAGTCGGCGTCTTGCCGGGCTACTACGGGGACGACGTGTCACCCGACAGGCTCTCGGCGGAGGCCGCGCGGGTGGGGTTCCCGCTGCTGGTCAAGGCAGTCGCCGGCGGTGGCGGGCGCGGGATGCGCATCGTCCGCGAGCCTGCGGCCCTGGCCGAGGCGTTGACCGAGGCCGGTCGCGAGGCACTCGCCAGCTTCGGCGACGGTCGGGTCATGCTCGAGCGCTTCATCGAGCGACCGAGGCATATCGAAGTCCAGGTGTTCGGTGACGTCCATGGCCAGGTGATCCACCTGTTCGACCGGGAGTGCTCGGTGCAGCGTCGTCACCAGAAAGTGATCGAGGAGGCCCCGGCACCGGGGCTCCCGCCCGAACTGAGCGTCAGCCTCACGGACGCCGCCGTGCGGGTGGCGCGCGCGGCAAATTACGTCAACGCCGGTACGGTCGAGTTCATCGTCGAGCCCGATGGACAGTTCCATTTCCTGGAAATGAATACCCGCTTGCAGGTGGAGCACCCGGTCACCGAGCAGGTCACGGGACTCGACCTGGTCGAATGGCAGCTGCGGGTAGCCGCCGGCGAGCCCCTGCCCCTCGGGCAGGAGGCAGTCAGGCTGCGCGGGCACGCCATCGAGGTGCGCCTGTGCAGCGAGGACCCGGCAAGGGGATTCCTGCCCTCTACCGGTCTCATCACCCGCTGGGTCACGCCGCCGGCGGAGGCGACCTGGCGCATCGAGCACGGTGTGGACAGCGGTGATCGCATCACGCCCCATTACGATTCCCTGGCCGCCAAGCTGGTGGCCAGCGGGCGGGACCGGGCGGAAGCCCTGGCGAGGCTGCAACGCGGGCTGGATGAAACCGCGGTGTTCGGCGTGGCCACCAACCTGCTCTTGCTCAGGCGCATCTGCGCCCATCCGGACTTCCTGGCCGTCGGGGTCGATACCACCTGGCTCGATCGTCACCTGGAGGCGCTCATCGCCGCACCGGCTACCTTGGGTCCTCACCTGCTGCTGGCCCTCGCTGACTGGTGCCTGCCAAGGGATCAGGACACCCGCCAGGATCCTTCTCCGTGGGCAAGGCGGGATGGCTGGCGGCTGGACGGACTCGGCCGGCTGACTGCGGTGCTGGAGGGCACCCCCGGCCTGCGCCTCGCCATCCACCGCCGCGAGCAGCGGCTCGAGGTGGTCGCGGGAAACTTGCGCGTCGAGGGCGAGGTCCGCGGCGAGGGATGGCTGAGGCAGGTCACCTGCCAGGGGAACACGCACTGGGTCTTCGTCTGCGGACATGGCGAGCAGGTCGCGGCAGGCGGCTCGAGCGGCGGGCCGTGGCGGCTCGGTTCGCCCTGGCCGCTCCCCACCTTGACTGCCGAGGCGGAACGCAATCCGACCTCGCCCCTGCCCGGCCGGGTCGTAACGATGCAGGTTCAGGTCGGCGATGAGGTCGTCGCCGGGCAGGGACTGGCCGTCGTGGAAGGCATGAAGATCCAGCACACGGTGAGGGCCGGGCTCGCCGGCCGCATCACCCGTTCCCACGTGGCCGAAGGCGACGCGGTGGAGGCAGAGCAGGTCCTGTTCGAGATCACCCCCGCCTGAGTCGGTTGTGTTGCGCTGCAATAAGAGCTACCTTTCGGCGCCGTCTGGCGCTTAGCCCGCGGCCTCCATCAACAGACAGAAAGGTTTCAACTGCCATGAATCTGCAGAAAAAAGTGGTTGCCATCACCGGCGGCGGACGCGGTCTGGGCCGCGCCACGGCACTGGCCTTCGCTGCCCGGGGCAGTGACATTGCCCTGCTCGACCTGAACCCGGCGGACCTCGAGGAAACCAGGAAACTGGTGGAAGCACAGGGCGTGCGGGCCTACAGCCACGTGACCAACGTCGCCCAGGAAGCGGACGTGACCGCCGCGCTCGATGGCGTCATCGCCGAGCTCGGCCAGCTCGACGTGCTGGTCAACAATGCCGGCATCACCCGCGATGCCATGCTGGTCAAGGTGAAGGATGGCGAGGTGGTCGGCAAGATGTCGATCGAGCAGTGGAACGCCGTGATCGGCGTCAACCTGACCGGCGTCTTCCTCTGTGGACGCGAGGCGGCTGAGCGCATGATCCGCGCCGGCAAGGGTGGCGTGATCATCAACATCAGCTCGATCTCGGCGGATGGCAATCTCGGCCAGACCAACTACTCCGCCGCCAAGGCCGGCGTCGCCTCCATGACCGTGGTCTGGGCCAAGGAACTGGCCCGTTACGGCATCCGCTGCGGGGCCATCGCACCGGGTTTCTGCGCCACCGACATCCTCTCGGCCATGAAGCCCGAGGTGCTGGAGAAGGTGGTCGCCCCGGTCCCGCTCAAGCGGCTTGGCGAGCCGGCTGAAATCGCTCACACTGCGATCTATATTGCCGAAAACGATTTCTTCACCGGCAGGATGATCTACTGCGACGGCGGCCTGAGGTTCTGATGAAACGACTGTCCCTCCTGATTGCACCCTGGCTGCTGGCGGGCTGCGCCAGCACCGGCGGTCCCGCAGCGCCCACTGGCGCGGCGACCGAATCCGCGGGCGAAACGGCTGCGCCGAGCGGCCTGTCGATCCCGGTGGAGTACTACCGGCTCGACAATGGCCTTCGGGTGGTGCTGTCGAGGGATACCAGCATCCCCACCGTGACGGTGGGGGTGTACTACCACATCGGCTTTCGCATCGAGCCTCGCGATCGAACCGGGTTCGCACACCTGTTCGAGCACATGATGTTCCAGGGTTCCGCCAACCTCGGAAAAATGGAGTTCATCCGCCTGGTCCAGGGTAACGGCGGGGTGTTGAACGGCTCGACGCGCTTCGACTACACCAACTACTACCAGATCGTCCCGGCCCATACGCTGGAGACCATCCTGTGGGCGGAAGCCGATCGCATGCGGGGCCTCGACATCACCCAGGACAACCTGACCAACCAGCAGGGCGTGGTCAAGAACGAAGTCAAGGTGAACGTGCTGAACCGGCCCTACGGCGGCTTTCCATGGCTGACCCTGCCCCAGTACGCCAATACCAACTGGTACAACGCCCACAACTTCTACGGCGACCTCGAAGATCTCGACGCGGCCACGCTCGAGGACGTGCAGTCCTTCTTCGATACCTACTACACCCCGTCCAATGCGGTGCTCGTGCTGGCCGGTGACTTCGAATCGAACGTGGCGCGCGACTGGATCGAGCGCTACTTCGGCAGCATTCCCGGCCGCGACCCCGTGGCCCTGCCGGACATCAGCGAGCCTCGCCAGCAAGAGCAGCGGCGGCATGCCTATCAGGATGCCCTCGCTCCGCGTCCGGGACTGGCCATCGGCTGGCACGTACCGGAACGCGGCACCGACGAGCACTTCGCCTTCGGCTTGCTCGACCAGATCCTCCTGCAGGGCGAGGACAGCGCCCTCTGGCAGCGGCTGGTACAGCAGCGGGGCTACAGCGATTCGGTGGGTGGCGGCATCAACCTGCTCGGCAACATGTTCAACTACGACGGTCCCATGCTCTGGACGGTCTCCCTGATCCACGACAACGCCGTGCCGGCCGACGACATCGTCGCCGACATCGATGCCGAGATCGCCCGCCTGGTCGAGACCCCGCCTTCGCAGGAGGTGCTGGATCGGGCCCTGACCAAGCTGCGCGCAGACCTCTACGGTGTGGCCGGATCGAGCACCCGCTTCGGCCTGGTCGACCTGCTGGCCAGCTTCGCCCTGTTCGACGACGACCCGTCGCTGGTCAACTCGCTGGAGGCGAGGTTTCGCGCCGTGCCACCGGAATTGGTCTCTGCCGTGGCCCGTGAGTACCTGAGGGCCGGCAACCGGACCCTCCTCGAATTGCAGCCGGCAGCCCCTGCCGGGGGAGAGCAGCCATGATGCGCCTGCTGCCTGGCCTGGCTCTGGCCCTGGCCTGCCTGTTGTGGCCCCTGACCGGTGCCTCCCGCGAAGCGCCTCCACCGCCGGGAACGCCCAAGCCCTTCGAGCTACCGGAAAAGGACACCCTGACGCTGGCCAATGGCCTGCGGCTGACCTTCCTCGAGTACGGCAGCGTGCCCATGGTGACCCTGCAGGCCGTCATCCGCACGGGCGCCATCGACGACGGCGGCAAAACCTGGATCGACGACCTCGTGGCTGACATGCTCAAGGAGGGCACGTCCCGCCGAAGCGCCGAGGCCATCGCCCGCGAGGCTGCGGACATGGGTGGGAGCGTCTCGACGGGATCCGGTGCCGAGCAGAGCGTCGCCGGCATTACGGTGCTCTCCGAAAACGCCGTCGAGGCCGCAGGATTGCTGGCCGACGTGCTCAGGAATCCGGCCTTCCCGGCCAGCGAACTGCCCAGGCTGGTCGCCAACTATGAGCGCAACCTGAGCGTGGCGCGCCGTGAGCCTGGCAGCCTGGCCGCCGAGGCCATGGCGCGAATGGTCTACGGCGATCATCCCTTCGGCCGCAGCTTTCCCGAGGACGGGCAGCTGGCGAGTTACACCATCGAGGACCTGCGGTCCTTCTACGAGTCGCAGTACGGCGCAGCCAGGACGCATGTCTTCGTCGCCGGCCGCTTCGATCGTCCCGCGCTGCAGGCAGCGCTGACCGAAGCGCTCGCGGATTGGCGGACCGGACCGGCCCCGACCAACCTGCCACCCTCGGTCAGCGAGGCGCGGCAGCTGGAGCTTGTCGCCCGGCAGGCGGCACCCCAGTCCTCGCTGCGCATGGCCGTGCGCGGCCCCAGCCCCGGGCACCCGGACTGGATTGCGGCAAACGTCATGAATTCCCTGTTGGGCGGGTCCTTCGCCTCGCGCATCACCACCAACATCCGCGAGGACAAGGGCTACACCTACTCGCCCAACTCCTCTTTCCAGGCCTTCCGTGAATCCGGCCTGTGGCTGATGTCAGCCGACGTCACCACCGAGCACACCGCAGACTCCCTGCGGGAAATCTACTCGGAGATCGATCGCCTGCAGCGCGAGGCGCCAAGCGCCGAGGAGCTGGATGCGATCAAGAACTACCGCGCCGGGATCTTCGTGGTGCAGAACTCCTCGCCGGACGGGGTGCTTCGCCAGCTGGCCTTCATGGACCTGCACGGGCTTCCGAGCAGCTACCTCGCCGACCTGGTGCGCGACACCTACGCGGTCACACCCGAGCAGGTCAGCGCGATGGCGGCACGCTGGTTGGTTCCCGAGCGCATGTCGGTGGTGGTGGTCGGAGACCTCGAGCAGGTCGAGGGATCGGTCCGCGACCTGCCCCAGCTGAAGTAGGCTTGACCGCGAAGCAGGCTGGCCACTACATGGAGGCGTAGTTGGGACCGCCTCCGCCCTCCGGCGTCACCCAGTGGATGTTCTGCCGCGGGTCCTTGATGTCGCAGGTCTTGCAGTGCACGCAGTTCTGGGCGTTGATCTGCAGCCGCTGGCCGCCGGCCCCGTCGGGCACGTATTCGTAGACCCCCGCCGGGCAATAGCGCGCCTCGGGGCCCTCGTAGATCGCCAGGTTGTGCTCGACGGGCACCGCCGCATCACGCAGCCGAAGGTGGACCGGCTGGTCCTCCTCGTGGTTGGTGCTGGACAGGAAGACCGAGGACGGCCGGTCGAAGGTCAGCACGCCATCGGGTCGGGGGTAGTGGATGCGAGGCATGCCGGCCGCCGGGCGCAGCGTCTCGTGATCGGCCCGCCGATGGCGCAGCGTCCACCCTACCAGCTTGCCGAGGCCGAGATCGTTCAGCCACATGTGCAGCCCACCGTGCAGGGTACCGGCCAGCATGCCCCACTTGAGGCCGGGCTTGACGTTCCGAACCTTGTGCAGGTCGCGGTAGACCCATGACCTGCGGAAGGCTGCCGGGTAGGCGGAGAGCGTATCGCGGGAGCGCCCCTCGCCCAGGGCATCCACGGCCGCTTCGGCTGCCAGCATGCCGGTCTTCATCGCATTGTGCGAACCCTTGATGCGCGGCAGGTTGACGAACCCTGCGCTGCAGCCCAGCAGCGCCCCGCCCGCGAACGCCAGTTCCGGGACTGACTGCAATCCCCCTTCGTTGATGGCGCGCGCACCATAGGCAAGCCGCTTGCCACCCTCGAAGGTCGCCCGGATGGCGGGGTGGGTCTTGAAGCGCTGGAACTCCTCGAAAGGCGCCAGGTGCGGGTTCTGGTAACCGAGGTGCACCACGAAGCCGACCGACACCAGGTTTTCACCGAAGTGGTAGAGGAACGATCCCCCTCCGGTGCTGGAGTCGAGTGGCCAGCCCTGGCTGTGCATGACCAGGCCTGGACGATGGCGCGCGGGGTCGACTTCCCACAATTCCTTGAGGCCGATGCCGTAGACCTGGGGGTCCACGCCCTGACGAAGGTCGAAGTGCTGCATCAACTGCTGCGACAGGGAACCGCGGCAGCCCTCGGCGAACAGCGTGTAGCGCGCATGCAGCTCCATGCCGGGCTGGAAGCCGTCCTTGGGCTGGCCATCGCGGCCGATGCCCATGTCGCCGGTGGCCACGCCCTTGACCGCGCCGGACTCGTCGAACAGCACCTCGGCAGCGGCAAAACCCGGATAGATCTCCACGCCTAGCTCCTCGGCCCGCTGGGCCAGCCAGCGGGTGAGCTTGCCGAGGCTCGCGATGTACATGCCGTGGTTGTTCATGAGCGGCGGCAAGGTCCAGTTCGGGATCCGCCAGGCCGAACGCTCGCCCAGCACCAGGAAACGGTCCTCGGTCACCGGCGTCTCCAGCGGTGCGCCCTCCGCCTGCCAGTCGGGGAACAGTTCGTTGAGGGCAATCGGGTCGATGACCGCGCCCGACAGGATGTGTGCGCCGACCTCGGAGCCCTTTTCCAGGACGCAGACGCTCAGCTCCCTGCCCTGCTCGGCGGCCAGTTGCTTCGCCCGGATCGCCGCGGCCAACCCCGAGGGGCCAGCCCCCACGATCACCAGGTCGAATTCCATCGCCTCCCGTTCCATGCCCGTGTCCCGTCTTGGTGGTAGATGGCATCATTGTAACCAATGAACACCGACGACCCCATCTGGCAGCCCACGCCGCTCAGGATTGCCGATGCCAACCTGACTCGTTACCTCGCCCACCGAGCCAACCGTGGCCAGTCGGCCAGCGACTACTCCACCCTTTGGCAGTGGTCGGTCGACGACCCGGAGGCCTTCTGGCTCGACTGGCTGGAATACTCGGGCGTGGTGTACGAGGGTGAGACCCGGCCGGTGCTAGTCGATCGCGAGCGCATGCCCGGCGCCCGCTGGTTCCCCTCACTCAGGCTGAACTATGCGGAAAACCTGCTGCGCCGCAGCGGCCCCGAACCGGCCCTGGTGTTCTGCAACGAGGGCGGTGAACGGCGGGAGGTCTCGTGGGACAGCCTGCGCGCGGAGGTTGGCAGAATCGCGGCGGGCCTGAGGGCAACTGGCGTGGAACCGGGCGACGTGGTGGCCGGCTTCATGCCCAACCTCCCGGAAACCGTCATCGCCATGCTGGCCGCAGCCAGCATCGGCGCCACCTGGACCTCCTGCTCGCCGGACTTCGGCCTGCAGGGCGTGCTGGACCGCTTCGGCCAGGTGCACCCCAAGGTGCTGTTCATCGCCGACGGCTACCTCTACGCCGGCAAAAGCCATGACTCGCTGGGCAAGGCATCCGAAATCCTGGCGAGGGTGGAGTCGATCCGGCAGGTCGTGGTGGTCCGCTACGCAGGCAGCGAGTCGGCCCAACTGCCACCGCAGAGTGTCCCCTGGGCCGACTACGGCACGCCGGGCACCGCGCCCGACTACCTGCGACTGCCCTTCGACCATCCGCTGTTCGTGATGTATTCCTCGGGCACCACCGGTGTCCCCAAGTGCATCGTGCACGGCGCCGGAGGCACCCTCCTGCAGCACCTCAAGGAACACCAGCTGCACTGCGACGTGAAGCCCGCGGACCGGCTGTTCTTCTTCACCACCTGCGGCTGGATGATGTGGAACTGGCTGGCCGGCGCGCTGGCCTCGGGCGCCACCCTGATGCTCTACGAGGGATCGCCCTTTCACCCCGGACCGAAGGTTCTCTGGGAGATGGCCAGCGCCGAGGGCATCACGCTGTTCGGCACCAGCCCGCGCTATCTCTCGGCGCTGGAGAAGGCAGGATACCGGCCCAACGAACATGGCAGCCTGGCCAGGTTGCGCACGATCTTCTC
>JAUMBX010000080.1:0-5369 GCA_032119515.1 Steroidobacteraceae bacterium
GCGACCTCGGCATGGCCATCCTGCTCCAGCCGGCCCACGGCAAAGTGCATCGTTTCCACGTCGCCCGCCAGCTGCTCCTCGAGGGCGAAGGGTACGACCTGGGCCAGCCGGGATGCGCTCCGGGCCGGCAGTTCGGGCCTGGCCAACAGGACCTCGGAGGCGGGGACGAGGACGATGACACGCCGCTCGGCCGCCAGGGGTGCCGCATCTTCGAGACGTCCGCTGCTGACGGGGCCGAGCTGGCCGCCACCGGAATCCAGCAGCATCCAGCTCGCCTGAGCACCCAGACGGAGAACGAGGAATTGTTTCATGTTCAGTCGGTCCCCAGCGAACGCAGGACCGTCGTTACGCCGCCAGATTGATTGCGATACATCAGACTGTACAGGCTGAGTTGGGACGTGCCAATAGTCACCACCGAGACCAGTCGGAACCAGTTCGAAGTTTCCGCAAGGCGGCTGGACAGGCGCTCGAAATTCTCCTCGCCCAGGGTCACGCGAACGTCCTCCAGGGTCGGGAAACAGCCCTGCTCCCGGTTGCGGGCCAGGGCCTCCTGGTCGCCGAAGTCGGTCGACCCCTCCAGTACGGCGGCCAGGACCACCGCAGAGGCCGTACAGACGTTCAAACGCGTGCCCAAGGGCAGGGCGGAGACGTGCGGCCGCAGCCGGAGATAGTCCTCCATGGTGAAGCCCGGCAGGGCCAGCAGTTCCGAGGTGGTGGTGATCGGCCCATTGGCCGCCCGGTAGGGCGGGAGCTGGCCGAGGTAGACGCCGTCTTCCGCGCCGTCGGGGAAACTGTCGACGGTATCGGCGTCGAGCCAATCGACCAGCCGGCCCGCCCAGGCGGGGTCCAGCTCCAGACGAACCAGCAGGCCCCGGAACTGCTCAACCGACAGTTCGTCAGGCACTCCATCGCCATTAAGCAGGCTGTTGAGGTTGAACCTGCCCTGGAGGTCTTCCATGCCGCCCTCCAGGGTACCCCCATCGAGGGGCAGGCCCAGCACCGGCTGCGCCCAGTTCTCGGAGGTGTCATCTACGGTGGTCGAGCGCCGGTCCTCGGCCAGGATCTCGGCCGCCCAGGCCTCGGCGCCCAGTCCCACCTGCCAGGCCGCGGCTCGCGCGCTGATGCCCGCGGTACGCCGCAGGTCGATGGCGGCGTCGGTCCCGATCCGGGCGGCCATGACCGTGGCAATGGCCACCACGACGACGGCCGTGATCAGCGCGACGCCCGCCTGCCTCATCCTGCCACCTCCACCAGCCGACGCAGCTCGCCGTAATCCTGCAGGCGGATGGTCATTTCGATGGCCATGGGCCTGATCCTCAGGTCGGCACGATTCGCGTTCCATTGCTCCTGCCATTCGCGATCGTCATCCATGAAGCGCAACTGCACCGCCTCGACGCCCTTCAGCAGCTCGCGCGAAACGGGCTCGGTGCTGAGGGTCGGGTCGGTTACGGGCCAGTGGCGACGAATCAGGACATCGCCCTCGAGCACGTACACCACTCGCTGCACGCTGCCGCGCGGGGCACCGTAACCGTTGGGCCAACCGGCCCGTGAGAATTCCACCAGATCCGTGGTATTGGCATCCGTCCCGAAGGCCGGGCGATATCCGTCGCCCACCGGCTGTCGAACAGGGCGGGGAGTCAGCTGGCGGAAGTCGTTGACCATCAGGGTGATCGCACGCTGCACCTCGCGAAACCGCGTTGCGCTCTCCCGCGTGCGCTCCACCACCAGCCGGGTTTCCGCGACCCCGCGATGGGCGAGCACCGACAGCACCGCCAGGATGACCGTGGCGACCAGCACCTCGATCAGGGTAAAGCCTTGGGCCCGGCGCTTCATTCCATCGCCTCCCCAGCGTCCGGCGCTGGATCGTCCCCCGGCGACGGTTCGTCATCCCCCTCGCCACCGTCGCCGTCCGCGGGCCCGCCGGCCGTCCACTGCGGCGCATCCCGGGGCGTGGTCTGGGCGACCTTGCCCAGGAAGCCACTGAGGCGCGCGAGTGACCCATCGCCTTCCGCTGCCGCGAGACGGACCTCCACGTCCACCCTGACCAGGTCTGGCACCTGGGTTTCCGTGACGGTGCTCTCCCAGGCCCACTCCCGACCGGCGTAGTCAACGGTGCCCGAGTTGGTGCCGACCGAGGGCAGGGCGCCCCGCAGACGGATCTCGGTCAGTTGGTTGTCGGCAATCCACTCCGCGAGGGTCCTGTCCCTCAGGTGCGTCGTGTTGTTGACCGTGTCGCTGACCACCCGGAAGACGGCCATCAGGCCAAGGGCGACCACCGCCATCGCGACTACGACCTCGATCAGGGTGAATCCGGCAGCCCGGCGCTCAGCGCTCGACATCAAGAAGTTCCATGGTGCCATCCACAGACCCGACCAACATCCGCCCGGCATCAGTAGCGCCGCGGCGAAGCACCAGCCGGTAGGGCGTGACGTCCCCGCTGGCGAACACCACCACCTGGGGCATGACCGCCGTGAGGCCATTGTCACGCTCCGGGGCAGGCCTGAGCAGGACCCTGCGTGCTTCGACCTCCAGTTCTGCCAAGAGGCCGTCCGGAAAGGCGTGGCGCTGCAGCCAGCGGTCTGCCTCGACCACCTGCCAGCCGAGCAGACCATCGAGAACCATCACTGCGTACCCCGAGGTGTCGATGAACAGGCCGTAATCACGCCCTTCGAGCTCGGCCTGTTCGTGGGTGACCGCCATCACGTCGGCCAGGCGGCCGATCTCGCTGTCGACCTCGCTGTCCTTGCCGAGGGTGCCCACGGCGATGGTCATCACCGCGGCCATCAGGCCGACGATGACCATGACCACCAGCAGCTCGATGAGCGTGAAGCCCCTGGCCACCGGCGCTTTCACTCGATGTTCCAGTTCCCTATGTCGGCGTCGGTCCCCTCACCACCGGGCTGCCCGTCGGCGCCGAGGGAATACAGGTCGTATGCACCTCCACGTGTGCCCGGCGACAGGTACTGGTAATCGTTGCCCCAGGGATCCTTGTTGAGCTTCTGAACGTAGCCGCCTTCCTTCCAGTTGCGGACCGAAGGGTCGGAAGGGCGGGTGGCCAGGCTCTGCAGCCCCTGGTCGGTGGTCGGGTACTGGAAATTGTCCATGCGGTAGAGGTCGAGGGACGTAGAAAGCGTCCGGATATCCGCCTGGGCCTTGGTGACCCTGGCCTCGTCCACCCGGCCCAGGACCTGTGGTCCGATCAGAGCGCCGAGGATGGCGATGATCACCATCACGACCATGATTTCGATCAGGGTAAAACCCCGCTGCGATGCCATGCAGAACCCCTTTATAGACCGCGACCGCTCAGGAACTATAGCAGACGCGCCCCTCGACCCCGTCTGCCCCCTATAATTCGCGGCGTTTCGTGAAAGAGGGCACAGTCTTGAGCTTGGCATGCATCTTCCCCGGACAGGGATCCCAATCGGTCGGCATGCTCGCGAGCCTCTCCGACCTCCACCCCGAGTTTCGGGCCACCTTCGATGAAGCGGCCGACGTACTGGGTTTCGACCTCTGGGCGCTGTCCCAGGACGGCCCTGTCGAGGCCCTCAATGCCACCGAGAACACCCAACCGGCCCTGCTGGCGGCAGGAGTAGCCGTCTGGCGGACCTTCAGGGCGCTGGGTGGATCGCCCGCCCAGGCGCTCGCGGGCCACAGCCTGGGCGAATTTTCGGCCCTGGTGTGCGCCGGTGCCCTGGGGTTTCGCGATACGGTCGACCTGGTTCGCCAGCGAGGACGCCTGATGCAGGAGGCCGTTCCGGCCGGGCAGGGCGCCATGGCAGCCATCCTGGGCCTGGACGACCGCGAGGTGGAAGCGGCCTGCCAGGAGGCGACCGGCGATGGGGTTGCCGTCGCGGTGAACTACAACTCACCAGGACAGGTAGTGATCGCCGGCGATGCGGCGACGGTGGGCAGGGCCATCGAAGCCTGCAAGGCGCGTGGGGCGAAGCGCGCGGTGACGCTACCGGTCTCGGTGCCATCGCACAGCCCCCTCATGAAGCCCGCTGCCGAGCGCTTCAGGACCTGCCTGGCCGAACTGGCAATCCGCACTCCGGACACGCCGGTCTACGCCTTCGACGGCAGCCTTTATTCGGGGCCCGACTCGATCCGGGAGGGCCTGTATCGGCAGCTTTTCAATCCGGTGCGCTGGTCGACGATCGGCAGTCAGCTCATAGCCTCCGGGGTTCGGGTGGTCATCGAGGCCGGACCAGGCAAGGTGCTGGCCGGCTTGATGCGCCGAATCGAGGGCGGCCGCGAGCTGGAAATCCACGCGCTGGACAGCTCGCAAGCCCTGCAGGCAGCTTTGGATTCATTGATCAAGGGGAATTGAACATGGGCGAGTCAAAGGTGCTGGCGGGCAAGGTCGCGCTGGTGACGGGAGCCAGTCGGGGAATTGGCCGGGCCATTGCGACGGAGCTTGGGTGCCTGGGGGCGACGGTGCTGGGTACGGCCACCTCCGAGGCCGGGGCGACAGCCATCACCGAATATCTGTCGAGCCAGTCAATCCGGGGGCGGGGACTGGTGCTCGACGTCGCCAATCCCGAGTCCTGTGATGTCGTTCTTCGCCACATCGAGGTGGCGGAGGGACCGCCGTCCATCCTGGTGAACAACGCCGGGATCACCCGGGACAACCTGCTGCTGAGAATGAAGCCGGAGGAGTGGCAACAGGTGCTCGACACCAACCTTTCCGGTGCATTCAGATTGTCCAAGGGTGTCTTGCGGGGGATGCTGAAAGCCCGCTGGGGTCGGGTCATCAACATCGCTTCCGTGGTCGGGCTGATCGGTAACCCGGGGCAGGCCAACTACGCAGCCGCCAAGGCCGGGCTGATCGGTTTCTCCCGGGCCATGGCCCGGGAGGTCGCCTCGCGGGGCGTGACAGTAAACGTGGTGGCGCCCGGGTTCATCGAGACGGACATGACCCAGGCCCTGAACGACGACCAACGTGCAGCCATCGCCGCACAGATCCCCCTGGGCAGGCTTGGCAGCCCGCAGGACGTGGCCGCAGCGGTGGCCTTCCTGGCCGGCCCCGGCGCCGACTGGATCACCGGCGAAACGATCAACGTCAATGGCGGCATGCACATGCCCTGATGTATGAGGACAAGCCCCTAAATCCATAAAAAGTCAATAGATATTGGTAAATTTGTGGTGTTCGGCTGGCGGTAGGCTCGGGGCTTGCCTTACAATGCGGCCGCCCGCTTGGCCGTGCGGCGGAGGGGGTTTTCTGGTTCACACAGGATAATGGTCAAGATGAGCACAGTAGAGGAACGGGTTAAGAAGATCGTGGCCGAACAGCTCGGCGTGAAGGAAGAGGAGGTCACCAACGACGCTTCTTTCGTGGACGATCTGGGGGCCGACTCGCTCGATACGGTCGA
>JAUMBX010000081.1:0-1741 GCA_032119515.1 Steroidobacteraceae bacterium
GGGGCGCGCGCCTTGCCGTCACCGGCTGGCTGCGTCGGGGCCCGCCGCCGGCCTGAATGGACACGGCTGCGCCTTTCAGCTCTACTGCCTTGCAGATTGCACCCTCTGAAGGATGAACCGATGACGCTCTACCGGCTTCGCGCCGCCCTGCTCGCCTCTGTTGCCACGCTCGCTTTTGCCGCCTGCGAACAGGCCGCCCCGCCCGCTGAAGCGCCTGAAGATGTCGCCGAAGTGACGGATGAAGCGGGCCGCAGCGTTTCATCAGCAGAACCGGGCAAGCTCACCATCGATACCTTGGCGCCCGCTGTCCCCGTCTCGGTTATCGGCCACCCCGCTGCGCACCCCCTGGGCATCCGACTCCGGCGAGAGGGAACGGTTGCGCAGGCGGAAGGTTTCCAGCTCCTGCTCCAACGCCACCACGCGCGCCCGCAGCTGGGGGGCCTGCTGGTCGAGGAAGACCCCCTGGCCCGGGCGCTGATCATCGAACTGAGGCTGCCCCGCGCGCTCGCCGCATACTGCACCGGCGCCGCGCTGGCCCTGGCCGGCCTGCTGATGCAGGTGCTGCTGAGAAATCCGCTCGCCGACCCTTATGTGCTGGGCGTCTCCGGAGGCGCGGCAGTGGCAGCATTGGCCTGCCTGCTGATGGGCGTGAGCGGCCTCTGGCTCGATGCCGCGGCTGCCGGCGGCGCCATCCTGGTCACCTGGCTGGTGTTTTCACTCGCCGGTACGCGCGCCAGCAGCGAGCGCCTGCTGCTCACGGGCGTGGTGGTGGCCTCCGCCTGCGGAGCGGCCATCGGCATGATGCTGGCCGTTGCCGATGCACAGCCCGCCCGGGGCATGCTGTTCTGGCTGATGGGTGAGGTCGGGGATCCCGAGCTGCCCTGGCTGCTGGGAGGCCTGCTGCTGCTGGTGGCGCCCCTGCTGGTCGCCTCCGGTCGCGGCCTGGACGTCCTCGCTCGCGGCACGCTGCAGGCGGCCGCGCTGGGCCTCGGTGTGCGGGCGGCGCGCAACTCGGCCTTCCTGATCGCCTCGCTGCTGACCGCTGCAGCCGTCACGCAGTCCGGCACCATCGGCTTCATAGGACTGGTGACACCGCACCTGATGCGGCAGTGGGTGGGCAATTCACACCGGAGGCTGGTGCCGGCGTCCCTGCTGGCAGGGGGCACCCTGCTGACGCTTGCCGACCTGCTGGCCCGTACGCTGTTCGCCCCCAGGCAACTGCCGGTGGGCGCAGTGACGGCATTGCTCGGCGTGCCCGCGTTCCTGTACCTGCTGATCCGGCGGACGCCCCGCTAGGCAGGCTGCTTACGGCGCGCCAGCAGCGCCGCCTCGACCACCGGGTGCACGAACTCGGAAACCTTGCCACCGAGCAGGGCTATCTCCCTGACCAGGCTCGAAGAAATGAAGGTGAAATGTTCCTGCGGAGTCAGGAACACGTAGTCCACTTCGCGGTCGAGGTGCCGACTCATGTTGGCGAGCTGGAACTCGAACTCGAAATCAGACACCGCCCGCAGTCCGCGTACCACGACACCACACTGACGTTCCCGGGCAAAGTCGACGGTCAGCCCTGAATAACCGCAGACCTCCACATTGGTCAGGTCTGCCAGCACCTCGCGCGCCAGTTGTACCCTTTGCTCAAGCGAAAACAGCGGCGCCTTGTTGGGATTGGCCGCCACGGCGATGAACACCCAATCAAAGATGCCTGCTGCCCGCCTGACCAGGTCGTGATGACCGTTGGTGA
>JAUMBX010000081.1:1751-7522 GCA_032119515.1 Steroidobacteraceae bacterium
TGGCGGCAATCGCCACCACGACGCGATCGAAGAGCGTCGAGGCGCGACGCATCAGGTCGTGATGACCGTTGGTGATCGGGTCGAAAGTGCCCGGATAGACTGCCCGCCGCTTGAAATCGACTTGCATGGTGACCGCCCCCTACAGCGCCTCTCCTGTCCGGAACAGATAATAACCGACTGCGCCGGCACGGCCCTGTCGGTGCAGCCGCCAACTCTCCGGCGCGCGGGGCGCTGGCTGGTTCGTACCCTGTTCCACGTAGACCCAGGCATTTGGCTCCAGTACCCCAGCCGCGGCCAGGGCAGTTACTGCGGCCTCCACCAGGTCGGAGGCAAACGGCGGATCCACGAAAGCGATCCGGTAAGGCCCCACCGCCGAGCCGAGCCAGCCCATGGCGTCCGCACGGGCCAGCTCTCCGCGCCCCGTGGCCTGCAGGCGCTGCAGGTGGTCCTCGAGCTGCCGGATCGCAGCCGGATGGTTGTCCACGAAGGCGACCGAGGCAGCGCCCCGTGACAGCGCCTCCAGCCCCAGCGCACCGCTGCCGGCAAACAGGTCGACGCAGCGCGCGCCCTGCACCGCCGGGACCAGCCAATTGAACAGCGTCTCGCGAACCCGGTCCGGCGTAGGGCGCAAGCCAGGGTGGTCGGGGAAGGAAAGCCTGCGGCCTCGCCATTCACCGCCGATGATGCGCAATTCGTTCGGCCTGCGCCGCGACGGAGGCATGCTGCTTTTCCGTTACAATCGGGACTTGCTCCGAGAGTAACCATGTTCCCTCCCCGCGCCAACATCCCTGCCGGGACCGCCACCAGCCGACCGGGCTTCCTCGGGCGGCTGCGCGAGAGCGTCAGCCGCAGCGCGAGCTGGCTCGGCGAATGGCTGCCGGGCGGCAAGATCGACGAGGCGCTGCTCGAATCCCTGGAGGAACGCCTGATCCAGGGCGACCTTGGAGTGGAGCTTGCCGCGACGCTGGTGGCCGGTCTCCGGCGGCGCATCGATCGCAGGGAAGTCGCCGACACCCGAGCCCTGGAGGCTGCCCTGCGGAGTGCCCTGCTGGAGATCCTCCAGCCGGTGACCGCACCGCTGCAGATCGATGCCGCACGCCGGCCGTTCGTGATCCTGGGGGTAGGGGTCAACGGGTCGGGCAAAACCACTACCCTGGGCAAGCTGGCAACGCGGCTCTCCGGCGAGGGCCGTCGGGTCATGCTGGCCGCCTGCGACACCTTTCGTGCAGCTGCCGTCGAGCAGCTCGCCACCTGGGCGGGGCGCGCCGGCCTGCCGCTGATCTCGCAGGGCACAGGCGCGGACCCCGCCGCGGTCGCCCACGACGCGCTGGCCGCCGCGCGGGCCCGCGAGATGGACGTGCTGCTGGTGGACACGGCCGGCCGGCTGCATACCCAGTCGCACCTGATGGACGAGCTGGGCAAGGTGGTGCGGGTGATGCGCAAGCTGGACCCGACCGCGCCCCATGAAGTCCTGCTGGTGCTGGATGCGAGCCAGGGCCAGAACGCCCTGCGTCAGGCCGAGCAGTTCCGCAGCGCCGTGGGCGTGACCGGAGTCGCCCTGACCAAGCTGGACGGAACGGCCAAGGGTGGCGTGGTGGTAGCCGTCGCCCACCGGCTGGGCGTTCCGATCCGCTATGTCGGCATCGGCGAACAAGCCGAGGACTTCGGCGACTTCGATGCCGAGACCTTCGTCGACGGCCTGCTCGGTCGCCGAGGAGGCCCCTCGCCATGATCCTCTTCGATGCCGTGCACAAGCGCTATCCCGGCGGGCGTGAGGCGCTGGTCGACGTGAGCTTCGAACTGGAAAGCGGAGAGATGGCCTTCCTGACCGGGCATTCGGGTGCCGGCAAGAGCACCATCCTCAAGCTGGTGGCCCTGCTGGAGCGCCCCTCCCGTGGTCGGGTGGTGGTCAACGGCACCGACGTCGGCACGGTCCGGCGGCGGGGCGTGCCCGCCTTCCGTCGCCAGGTCGGCGTGGTCTTCCAGGACCACAAGCTGCTCTCCGACCGGCCCGTGTTCGACAACGTGGCACTGCCCCTGGCGATCTCCGGCACCCCGCGGCGCGACCTCGACAAGAGGGTTCGCGCCGCGCTCGACCAGGTCGGCTTGCTGGGTCGCGAGCAGGGCTTCCCGCAAGAGCTGTCGGCCGGTGAGCAGCAGAGGGTGGGCATCGCGCGCGCCATCATTGCCAGGCCCCCGGTATTGATCGCCGACGAGCCCACCGGCAATCTGGACCCCGACCTGGCCATGGAAGTGATGACGCTGTTCCGTCGCCTCAACGAGGTGGGCGTGACGGTGCTGGTGGCGACCCACGACATTCACCTGATCGACCGTCTCGGTACGCGACGGATACATGTCGAAAACGGCCGCATGGCCCGGGAGGGCGATGATGGCGCGCCCTGACGGAGCGAGCGTGAGGGGCTCGCGCCGCTCACTTGGCAACTGGATGGAGACCTGGTCCGAGTGGCACGCCCAGGCGCTGCTGTCATCTCTGGGCAAGCTGCTGCGCCAACCACTGGGCTCGGCGCTCACCATCATCGTGATCGGACTCGGCCTGGCCCTGCCGGGAGCCCTGCACCTGGTTCTGGTCAACGCAGAGCAGGTCACCGAAAACATCGGCCGCAGCGTGCAGCTCTCACTCTTTCTGGAGCCCGGCACCCGATCAGAGCAGGCCAAGGCCCTGCACCAGCGACTCACGGACCGCGAGGACGTGCTGGAAGCCATCCTGGTCAGCCCCGAGGAAGGCCTCGAGGATTTCCGTTCGGTGGAGGGGTTCTCGGAGGCGCTCTCGGCGCTTGAGGACAATCCGCTGCCCTGGGCCATCACGCTGCGTCCCTCCCACGGCCTCGACTCCCCGGACCTTACCGAGGCTCTGGCCGCCGAACTGCGCAACTGGGAGCAAGTGGACATCGTGCAGGTGGACACGGACTGGGTGCGTAGGCTGGCCGCTGTGCTCGACCTGCTCCGGCGTGCCATCGAGGCGGCGGCGCTGGTGCTGGGCATCGGGGTGGTGGCGGTGGCGGGCAACACCATCAGGCTGGACATCAACGCCCGGCGCGATGAGATAGAAGTGGTCAAGCTGGTGGGGGGGAGCGATGCCTACGTGCGCCGCCCTTTCCTGTACGGCGGCTTCTGGTACGGACTGGGGGGCGGACTCCTGGCCTGGCTGCTGGTTCTCGCTGGGACCTGGACGCTGGCCGCGCCGGTCGAGGCCCTGGCCAGCGATTACGGCTCGGCCTTTCGGTGGCACGGACCGGACGCGCAAGCCGTCGCCGCCATGCTGATCGGCGGTCCGCTGCTGGGCTGGCTGGGGGCGTGGGTGTCCTCGAGTTATCACCTGCGCAGGATCGAACCAAAGCCATAACTTACTGATTAAAAACTAATTTAAAACGGAACCAGGGTGTAGATTGGCACTCTAAGGATTGGAGTGCCAGAATTGTGGTACATTGCGTTCAGGGAGTGCATACCATGACCACGACCGCCTTGACCCTCAAGCAGAGCGACCTTCTCCTCGGTGCGCCGATCGGCAGTCTCGATGCCTACATCGAGCGCGTCTCGCGCCTGCCCGTGCTGTCGCGCGAGGAAGAAATGGAACTCGCAGTGCGGTTCAGAGAGCAGGACGACCTGGAGGCGGCGCGGCTGCTGGTGCTCTCCCACCTGCGGTTCGTCGTGCACGTCGCACGCGGCTACCTGGGCTACGGCCTGCCCGTCGGCGACCTGATCCAGGAAGGCAACGTCGGCCTGATGAAGGCCGTCAAGCGCTTCGACCCCACGGTCGGCGTGCGACTGGTCAGTTTCGCGGTGCACTGGATACGCGCCGAGATTCATGAATACGTGCTGCGCAACTGGCGGCTGGTCCGGGTGGCCACCACCAAGGCCCAGCGCAAGCTGTTTTTCAACCTGCGCAAGATGAAGAAGAACCTCGCCTGGCTCTCGGAGGACGAGACCCGGGCCGTCGCCAGGGACCTCGGCGTAGACCCGGCCGAAGTCCGGGAGATGGAGCAGCGCCTCTCGGCACGCGATCTCTCCTTCGATCCCACGCCGGCCGAAGACGAGGAACGGGAGTATTCCCCGGCGGCCTATCTGCAGGCAGAGGACGCCGACCCGGCCATCGCCGTGGAGAGAGCGGAATCCGAGGACGTCTCCACGCTCGCGCTCAGTCGCGCGCTACAGCAGCTCGACCCGCGCAGTCGGCGCATCATGGAAACGCGCTGGCTCGCCGAGAACAAGCTGACCCTGCACGAGCTGGCCGACGAACTCGGCGTGTCGGCCGAGCGGGTCCGCCAGGTCGAGGCCCAGGCGCTGCGCAAGCTGAAGGCCCTGATGGCCGACGCTTAGGCGGCCAGGACTGGCCCTCGCCGGCCAGCGCCGCCTGGCGCACCGCCTCCGCAACGACCCCGTGCACCCTCGTGTCCAGTGGGTCGGGCACCAGTTCACCAGGGGTTGCCTGCTCGGCGATGGAGCAGATCACCTCCACGCAGTGCGCCGATATTGCCAAGGCCGAGCACTGCCGTGCCATGGGTGACCTCCGCCCGTTTACACCATGAGTATCTCGGGTATCTTCATCGCGCGCTCGCGGCCTCGCGGAAAGTATTGGCATGCAGATGAGCAGTGCGCTCGGGGGTCGAAGCGTAGCCGCCGGCCAGCACGATCACCAGCGGTATCCGCGCGGAGAGGCTCGCCTCGATCACCAGACGGTCCCTCATTCGCAGGCCGGACTCGGTGAGGGCCAGCCTGCCATAGCGGTCGCCCTCGGCGGGGTCCACGCCGGCCAGCAAGACGGCCAGTTCGGCGCCCTGCAGCACCGTGGGCAGCTGCCCTGCGAGTGCAGCAAGGTAACCCTCGTCGCCGGTACCGTCGGGCAGGCCGACGTCGAGCGTGGAACGCATCTTCTGCGTCGGATAGTTGCGCTCGCCATGCACGGAGAAGGTGAACACGTCGGCGTCGCCGGCGAAGATTGCCGCCGTACCGTTGCCCTGGTGCACATCGAGATCGATGACAGCGGCCCGTTGGATACGACCCTCCTGCTGCAGGACACGGATGGCCACCGCGACGTCGTTGAGCACGCAAAATCCCTCACCGCGATCGGCAAAGGCGTGGTGGGTCCCGCCGGCCAGGTTGCCGGCGAGGCCCTCTTCCAGCGCAGCCCGGGCGGCCAGCACGGTCCCCTGGGCCGCGAGGCGCGAGCGTCGCCACAGCATGGCAGACCATGGCATCCCCAGCCGGCGAACGTCCTCGGCAGACAGTCCTCCACGCTCCAGGCGCTCGAGGTAGCGCGCGCAGTGCACGAGCCTCAGGTCCTGGAGGCTCGCCTCCACGGGCACCAGCGTGTTGGACTCGCCCAGGATGCCCTCGGCCACCAGCATGCCGTGCAGGGCGCGATACTTGCCCATGGGGAAAGGGTGCCCGGGTGGCAACTCGACCTGATAGTCGGGGTGATAACTGAGATACATAAGCTGGTTTAAGATGCCCGTGGCAGCAACCGAGGGCAATAGATGCAGGCTGACCCGCACACGCCGACCGGAGAGCAGGCCGAGTCCTCACTGGAGCCCCCGGCCGCGCCCCGGGCCTGGTGGGCCGTCACCCTGCTGACCCTCGCCTACATCTGCTCGTTCATCGACCGCCAGGTGATCACCCTGCTCATCGGGCCCATCAAACAGGACCTCGGGCTCAGCGATACCCAGGTCAGCTACCTGATCGGCCTGTCCTTCGCCTTGTTCTACACGGTGTTCGGTTTCCTCATCGCGATCGCAGCCGACCGGCTCAACCGG
>JAUMBX010000082.1:0-8509 GCA_032119515.1 Steroidobacteraceae bacterium
GGACTGCTGGATATCCTGCGGCTGATGGGCGCGCGGATCGAGGTCTTCAACCCGCGTACTTATGGTGACGAGCCGGTGGCAGATCTGCGGGTATATCCCGGGCTCTTGCATGGCATCGACGTGCCGCCCGGGGCATCACGCGGGTCACCGGGGCGGCGGAGCTGCGCGTGAAGGAAAGCGACCGGATCGGTGTCATGGCCGAGGGTCTGCAGGCGGTGGGCATTCGGGCAGAACCCTGGCCAGACGGCATGGTGGTCGAAGGCGGCAGCCTGCGGGGAGGGCGAGTCCACAGCCACGGCGACCACCGGATTGCCATGGCCTTTGCCGTGGCCGGGTTGGTCAGCCGCGAGGCGATCCGGATTGCGGATACCGCCAATGTGGCAACCTCCTTCCCCGGTTTCCTCGCACTGGCCCGGGGATGCGGCTTTCGGCTGGATCTGGAGTCAGTGTGATCCCGGTGTTCGCCATCGATGGCCCTGGGGGCGCCGGCAAGGGCACGGTCAGCCGCCGACTGGCTGCTGCCCTCGGCTGGCATCTGCTGGATAGCGGTGCCCTATACCGTTTGGTGGCCCTGGCAGGGCAACAGGCCGGGCTCGCGGCCGGAGATGCGGCTGGCCATGCCGCGCTGGCTCGGTCCATGAGGGTCCGCTTCGCGCAGGATGCGGCCAGCCAGGAGCAGGTCTGGTTGGACGGCCGGGACGTCACCCGCGAGCTGCGCCAGGAGGCGACCGGCGCGGCGGCTTCACAGGTGGCCGCCTGGCCGGAGGTTCGTTCGGCCATACTCGAAATGCAAAGGCGTTTCGCCGAGCCACCCGGACTGGTGGCCGACGGTCGCGATATGGGCACGGTGGTGTTTCCCGGGGCGGCACTGAAGGTCTTCCTGACCGCCAGCCCCGAGGAACGCGCCCGTAGGCGTCATAAGCAGTTGAAAGAAAAGGGATTGAGTGCTAATCTCGCCGCCCTTTCCCGGGAGATTGCCGAACGCGATCTGCGGGACGCCACCCGGCCCGTCGCGCCGATGGTGGTGGCAGAGGACGCCGTGGTGGTGGATACCACCCACCTCGGTGTCGACGAAGTGGTCGTTCGCCTGCTGGCGATGGCCCGGGATCGTGTCCCGGACCCCCGGTAGGAGATTGATAAAGGCCGGAAGTCCGGCCTGGGAGGCGCGCCAGGACGGTAGCGCCATGTGTGTAACCGCCCAGCCGGCAGGAAGCCGCGGGTCAACCAATGGAAGCGGGCTCTCAAGGGCCCGAAATCAAATACCTCAATGACTGAATCTTTTGCACAGCTTTTCGAAGAGAGCCTGGCGAGCCAGCAAATTCGTCCCGGCCAGATCCTGACCGGCACCGTGGTGTCGATCAACACCGACGTCGTGATCGTCAGTGTTGGACTGAAGTCCGAGGCCGTCATCCCGGCCGAGCAGTTCCGCAACGAGATGGGTGAAGTCGAGGTCGCGGTGGGCGACGCCATTGAAGTTGCCCTGGATGCCGTCGAGGACGGCTCCGGCGCAACCCGCCTGTCTCGCGAGAAGGCCAAGCGGGCCCGGACCTGGACTCGTCTGGAGGAGGCCTACGAGGCCGGCGAAATCATCAGCGGCATCATCAACGGGCGCGTCAAGGGTGGCTTTACGGTCGAGATCGAGAACATCCGCGCCTTCCTGCCGGGCTCGCTGGTCGACGTTCGCCCGGTGCGTGACCCGTCCTACCTCGAGGGCAAGCCGCTCGAGTTCAAGGTGATCAAGCTCGACCAGAAGCGTAACAACGTGGTGGTCTCACGGCGTGCGGTGGTCGAACAGGAATACAGCGAAGAGCGCTCGGCGCTGCTGGACAACCTGAAGGAAGGCGACGTTGTGAAGGGCGTGGTGAAGAACCTCACCGATTACGGTGCCTTCGTCGACCTGGGCGGTATCGATGGGTTGTTGCACATCACGGACATGGCATGGAAGCGCGTCAAGCATCCTTCCGAGGTGGTCAAGGTCGGTGACGAGATCGACGTCCGTATCCTGAAGTTCGATCGCGAGCGCCAGCGCGTGTCGCTGGGCATCAAGCAGCTGGGCGCCGATCCCTGGCAGAACATCGCGCGGCGCTACCCCCCGAACTCGCGCCTCTTCGGCAAGATCACGAACATCGCCGATTACGGCTGCTTCGTGGAAATCGAGGAGGGTGTCGAGGGACTGGTGCACGTCTCCGAGATGGACTGGACCAACAAGAACGTCAATCCTGCCAAGGTGGTTCACATCGGCGAGGAAGTGGAGGTCATGGTCCTCGACATCGACGAGGAGCGTCGCCGTATCTCGCTGGGCCTGAAGCAGTGCAAGCCGAATCCATGGCGCGATTTTGCCGAGTCTTTCAACCGCAACGACCGGGTTTCCGGGCAGATCAA
Source organism: Steroidobacteraceae bacterium (assembly GCA_032119515.1). Taxonomy (GTDB): domain Bacteria; phylum Pseudomonadota; class Gammaproteobacteria; order Steroidobacterales; family Steroidobacteraceae; genus SG8-30. The sequence goes on from JAUMBX010000082.1 coordinate 2,383, forward strand.
GTCGATTACCGACTTCGGCATCTTCATCGGCCTCGCCGGTGGAATCGACGGCCTGGTGCACCTGTCGGATATCTCCTGGGATCGTGCCGGCGAGGAGGCCGTGCGCGATTACCAGAAGGGACAGGAAGTCGAGGCCATCGTGCTGGCCATCGACCCGGACCGTGAGCGCATCTCGCTCGGCATCAAGCAGCTGGCCAAGGATCCGTTCTCGGGCTACCTGGCCGAGTTCCCCAAGGGCAGCATCGTCAAGGGCACGATCACCGAGGTGGATGCTCGTGGCGCCGTGGTGGATCTTGGTAACGGCATCGAGGGGAGCCTGCGAGCCTCGGAACTGGCCAGGGACCGGGTCGAGGATGCCCGCACGGTGCTCAAGGTGGGTGACGAGGTCGAAGCCCGCTTCATCGGCGTCGACCGCAAGACCCGCACCATCACCCTTTCGATCAAGGCCAAGGAAGCCTACGAAGAGGCTGAGGCCGTCGAGCAGTACCGCAGCGATGCCCCCACAGGGGCCACGCTGGGCGACCTGCTGAAGGAACAGATCTCGGGACAATAAACCGTAGTTTCCCGGGCGGTGGCTTCCCGCCGCCCGGGAATTGCGAATAAGGTGGGAGCGATCATGACGAAGTCTGAATTGATCGAGATCATTGGAGCCAAGCAGAAGCACCTGCCGGCAAAGGACATCGAACTGGCGGTCAAGCAGATGCTCGAGATCATGAGCGATGCATTGGCCAAGGGGGAGCGCATCGAGATCAGGGGCTTTGGCAGTTTTTCGCTCCATTTTCGCCCGCCGAGGCAGGGACGCAACCCCAAGACCGGCGAGGCGGTAGCGCTCGCTGGCAAGTACGTGCCTCACTTCAAGCCGGGCAAGGACCTGCGTGAGCGGGTCAACGACGGGCAGGCCCACCCCATCCGGGATTGAGCATTCATTCTCCCTGGCTCCTGCTGGGTCTCCTGTTTCTGGCAGGCGCAGTAGGGTTCTACGCCTCGAGGCGGCCACGGCCGAGTGCGCTGGGTGCCGAGAGCGTGCGTGGTAACTATCTCGCTGGCGTCAATTTTCTGGTCAACGAAGAGCATGACAAGGCCCTGGAGGCCTTCTTGCGCGCCTCGGAGCTGGATGGCGATGCGGTGGAAACGCAGTTTGCCCTGGGAAGCCTGTATCGCCGGCGAGGTGAAGTGGACCGGGCGATCCGTATTCATCAGAACATCCTTGCGCGGCCCGCACTCGATCCGCAGCAGCGCGAGCAGGCCAGTTATGCGCTGGCCACCGATTACTTGAGGGCCGGTCTTCTGGACCGCGCCGAGGACCTGCTGAGCGAGATCTCCCAGGCCGGCATCAATCGGATGGCCGCCACCCGCGACCTGATCCGTATCCATGAGGTAGAGCAGGACTGGTCCAGCGCCATCAAGCTGCACACGCAACTGGCGCGGGTGGGCAAGCCCAGGCAGGAAATTGCACTGCTGCACTACTGGTGCGAACTGGCCGACGCGGCTCGGCGCCAGGGACGTCTCGACGAGGCTGCCGCCTTGCTGCGGGAAGCTCGCATGAAGCAGCAGGGCTTTCCGCGTGGGGCTCTTGTGCGGGCGGCGATCGCTCTCGAACAAGGGGATTCCCGACTGGCAGCGAGATTATTGACTGAAGTGGTTCAAGCCGATCCGGCTCTGGCCATCGAGGTTCTACCGCAGTGGGTCCGCGCTGCGCGCGAGATGGAAGAGGAGGGGAGCTCTCTGGTGACGTCGGTCCTGGAGGCGCGCCCGGCTGGATGGAGGGATTTTGCCTTCGCGGCTGTGATGGCCGATGCGCTGGATCACCCTGAGCTGGAGCGTTTGTTCCGACGGATGCTGGAGTCGGACTCCAGCCTGTCAGGGTTCGTTCGGGCCTTGGGTCGCGATCCCAGCGAACTGCAGTCGGCGGAGCTTCGTGAGCTGGGCAAGGTGCTCCGGCGCATGGCAAAGGGAACGACCCGTTATAGGTGTGGTGAGTGCGGGTTCGCCAGTTCGGCGCACTTCTGGCAGTGTCCGGGTTGCAAAACCTGGGACAGTCTGCGGCCGGTGACCCGTTTTGATTTTGTTGCCGGGCTCGAAGGCCCGGCGCCGCGCAGCACCTGAAGGCGTCACGGCGCTGCAATCTGGGCAAACAAGCCCGATAACCCATGCACGTCATGGAACCGCATTGGGTAGGCTTCTTCCAGGCGCGGCGATGGGCGCCGTGCCGGCTCAGAAAAGGAGTTCATGTGATGCGAGTCAATGGAGTGACCGCGGCCTTGCTGGCCGCAATCCTGGCCGTCCCGGCTGCCCTCGCCGGGCCTGTCAACGTCAATACGGCGGATGCACGGGCCCTGGCGGAGGCGCTCGACGGCGTCGGCCTGGCCAAGGCGGAAGCCATCATCGAGGAGCGGGAGGCCAATGGACCGTTCAAGGATGCCGATGATCTTTCGCGGGTGAAGGGCCTCGGCGCCAAGACTGTCGAGCGTAATCTGGCCAACCTGCAATTCGGCGAAGACACCCGGAAGTAGGTCCCGTGACGGCGGTCCGGTTGCGGTTCCGGGCTTGTTGTAACATTTGCCCGTTGTCAGGCAGGGAACATCAGCTCAAATGAGAAACGTAATCAGGACCGCCGTCTTTCCAGTGGCAGGCCGGGGCACCCGCTTCCTGCCGGCCACCAAGGCCAGCCCGAAGGAAATGCTGCCCATCGTCGACAAGCCACTCATCCAGTATGCCGTGGAGGAGGCGCTTGCCGCAGGAGCCCGCAATCTCGTGTTCATCACGGGTGCCTCCAAGAGGGCCATCGAGGACCATTTCGACAGCGACCCTGAACTGGAATCCGCCCTTGAATCGCAGGGCAAGTCCGAGTTGCTGGAAAGTGTCCGCAGCATCCTGCCCTCCGAGGCATCCTGCATCTTCATTCGGCAGCCTGCACCGTTGGGATTGGGTCATGCCGTGCTGTGTGCCAAGCCGGTGGTGGGCGACCAGCCGTTCTTTGTTCACCTGGCTGACGACTTGATCGACGCCGAGCATTCCGTGCTGGGACAGATGGCCAATGCGGCCCCCGATGGGCGCTCCAGTCTGGTCGGGGTGGAAAACGTGCCAGAAGCCGACACCGGCAAGTACGGCATCGTGGGCACCGAGGGCGATACCACCCTGATGGCCCGGGTGAACCGGATCGTCGAAAAACCCAAGCCTGCGGATGCGCCCTCGACCCTGGCTGTAGTCGGCCGCTACCTGCTCAGTCCAACCATTTTTTCGCTATTGGAAAAGGTCGAGCGTGGCGCTGGGGGAGAAATACAGTTGACCGACGCCATTTCTGCCTTGCTGGATCGAGAACCTGTCTACGCTTATCGATTCGCCGGTAGACGATTCGACTGTGGCAGCAAGATCGGCTACCTCGAGGCCACCGTTGAGTATGGCCTGAAGCATGTGGATCTCGGCAGTCCGTTTGCAGAGTTCCTTCGTACGAGGGCAAGATCTCTCGGCAGCTGAGAGCCCCCGCCATAAGAAAGGGCGGGCGCCTTGCGACACCCGCCCTCCTTGACCGGGCACTAAAACGTATTTTTAGAACTGGTACTTCAGGGCAACCTGGATACGGCGCGGTCGGTAAAAGCTTTGTGGCTCACCGAAGCCAGCCGAGTACACGTTGGAATTGATTGCGTATCCGGTCTGCTTGTCGAACACGTTGAACACATCGAGCCTCAGTTGCAGGTTCTGCGTATCAAAGAACCTGAAATTCTGGGTGTAGTTGAGGTCGAGCTGGTAGTGCGCATCGCTGGTCCGACTGCCGGCGGGCTCGCCGAAGCGGATGACGCTGCTCGTGCTGCTGCTGCCATAGGCAGTCAGGACGTCACGATAGACCTCCACGTCCCACTTCTCCCACGGCTGGCCCGACTGCGCGACGAAGTAAGCGCCGATTCGGGCGTTCCAGGGCAGGCGGTAGTAACCGTAGAACTTCAACATGTGGCGACGATCGCCAGACAGGTCGCCCTTCTTGAAATCCCACAGTTGGCGGCCCGGATCGTCGGCGATGTTGGACGATCCGATGAAGATTGCCTGATCGTTGGCGGTCGTCGTATTGTCCTGGTCGAAATTGCCGTAGTAGTGGCTCCACGTATAAGAGCCGCTCAGGAACCAGTTGCCGCTGTTCCAGTTCGCCTCCAGGCTGGCTTCGTAGTATTTGGTAAAGCCTCCATCCAGCTCGGCGATGACGAAGGTGGACCCACCGATCTCGCCACGGATGGCGCTAAGGTTCTCGACGTAAAGCTCGTTGGCGATGTTGGCAGGCGTGTTGATCGCGAAGCGGGCATCGTTATTTGTGTCCTCCCAGAAGTGGCTGGACTTCCGGTAGCGCAAGTGTCCGCGCATGGTCAGTTCAGGCGAGAAGGCCTTGGAAAGACCAACCATCAACTCGTCGGTCTGCCTTGGAGTCATGTTCTCAACGAACCACTTGCCCGAGGAAGACGCCACGTTGGTTGCCGTGATGAAATTCCCGTTCTGGTCAAAGTAGACGTTGTTGGTCGCCCGCAGGTTGCGGTCCCACGACGCTGCCCGGGCCAGCGAGGAGGCCGCGGGGTTGTAGCGCGCGTAGCTGGCAAACGCCGAGGCATCGTCCGAGTAATTCCAGCTTACGCCCAGGCGTGGCTGGATCATGTCGTCCCAGTCCACCTCGTACATCTTGTAGCGACTGCCGGGTGACTGACGCAGCCCGGTGATGGGGTTGCTGGATTCCCTTGTCAGGCCCTGCCCGTACAGCACATCGTTGCTCAGCATGACTCCGATGTTGTAGACCCAGTCACCCCGGGTGATGGTGTCGTTCAGCTCGATACTCTGAAGTTCCGAACTGGAATAAATCGAGGGCACTGCCCCACTGCCGCGAACCAGGGACTGCTGATCAACCTGTGCCTGGAAGTAAACCGGTACCCCGGCCTGGGTCACCCGCCCGCCAGGGATGGTGATAGTGCCCCAGCCATTGGAGAAACGGTTGAGGTCTTCGGCGATGTCCGACCACTGGTAGCCGAAATGCAGGTCATGGGTGGTATCACCGATGTACATCCGGTGATCGAAAGCGATTTCAAAGCTTTCACGGAAGAAATCCTGGTTGTTGATCTGCGCCGCAGCACCGACTTGGCCCCCGCCCGTGGGTACGCCACCGCTGAGGTAGCCGTACTGGTCGATGTAGGGCTGGATGAAGGTGTTGTAGGCGGTCTGCCCCGCGATTGGCCTCGGCACGGTCAAGAGCCCCATCTGGTCGAGAGCGCCGATATTGAGGGAGTCTCCCAGCGCAACATCCAGATCGAGGAGCCGGTCAGGACGGTCGGCATTCAGGTTTTCGAAATCTGTGTATTTGAAACTTACGGAGGAGCGGTCGTCGATGATCCAGGAACCCTCGGCGATCAGGATGTCCTGGGTTGCCTCGGCACCTATCGAGGTCGAATCCGCCGCGAAGGCGCCAACGCTCGAATTCTCGACCTCGCGGTCCGAGGTCCGGTAACTGACGTCAAGCAGGAGGTTTTCTGTCGGCGCGTAAGTCAACTTACCGAAAAATTCGTCACGAACGCTCTCGAAGTCACCGACCGAACCATAGACGTTGGAGGTGTTGTCGCGAGTCCGCTCAGGACGATAGTACGAGGCGTAGAAGAACAGCCGGTCCTTGAGGATGGGGCCGCCGAAACCGAGGGTGGTCCAGCTGCGATCCTCGTCATAGATCAGCGAGGAGCCCACCTTCTGGTCGCCGGTCATGCCTGCGGTCTGTACCTGATAGCCCACCTCGCCACGGAACTCGTTGCTGCCGCGCTTGCTGGTCGTGTTCATCACGAAGCCGCCCGAACGGTTGAAGCCGATGGCCTTGGCGCCGCCGCGCACCACGGACACCTCATCGATGTCATGGGAGGAGGGCTCGGAGGCGAGCACGCCGAACAGCGGGAGCGACACGTCTACGCCATCGAACTGGTACACGTTGTCCTGCCCGCTACCACCGGCGCTGGGGCCCCGTACGCTGTATTCGGTGTACTGTACGCCAGGAATCAATTTGAACAAGTCGCGGTATTCCTGTCCTACAGGGATGGCATCCACCGTCTCGGAGGTGATGGTGTTGGAGAGCGCACCTTTGCCCGATTCGGCAAAGAGCTGCGAACCGCTG
>JAUMBX010000083.1:0-5209 GCA_032119515.1 Steroidobacteraceae bacterium
CCGTGAATCCGTGATGTTGCAGCGACCACGGATAGCGACACTGGGCGCTGCCGTCTCTGGCGCCGCAGCAGGACATCTGCTGGTGGGCAGCGCCGGACTGCACGCCGCCCTGGCCGGGTCAGTCGCTGGCGCGGTGGCGTCGGTACTGCCCTACATCGGGCTGCCGACGGTGGCAGCGCTGCTCGCACCGTTCTACGTGGGTGTCTTCGCCGGAACCAGCGCGGAAGCCATCCTGCATGGTACTCCTTGGGTATGGCTGGCTGGCCTGGTGGCCGGACTCATCTGGTCAACTATTCCTCAGGCCTGGTCGGGCGTAGGTGGCAAGATGGGCCTGACCGGCTTCCTTGGCGCAGCCACAGCGGTCTTGCTCAGCAGCACGCTGGCAGGGAATCATCCGCCCGAATTACCGGCACAGGTGGTGGACCTGGGCCACGAGCTGGCTATCCCACTCTGCGGACTCTCCGCAGTCACCACCCGATTGCTGATCACTCGCGCAGGCTGGTCAGCCGTCGGTGCCAGCGCTCTCCCCACCGCCCTGTTCAGCCTGCTCACCCTGCCCGTTGGCCCGGGGCTGGCGCCTTCGCTGGCGGCTGCCTGGTTTGCCGGCAGTTTCGTGGGCATGACCCATCCTTCCCGCATCGCCGGTATCGGCAGCATCGCCGCAGTGGGTGCGGTCCTTGGCATCCTGATACTGGAGCTTAAAACCACGCTGATCGGCTGGGGTGGAGTACTCGGCTCCAGCGCTTGTGCCTGCGTGCTGGCTCGTGTTGGCCTGGAGCGCCTGAAAACGTGGCTATAACGGTCTACGGGATCCGGAATTGCGACACCGTCAGGAAGGCACTGGACTGGCTGGACCAGCGCGGTGTGGACTACTCGTTCCACGACTACAGGAAGTCCGGCGTGCCGAGCGATCGGCTCGCAGCCTGGGCGGACCTGCTGGGCTGGGAGCAGCTGGCGAACACCCGGGGGACGACCTGGCGCAAGATTCCCGAGGCGGAGCGGGCCGCCCTGGATCGTTCACGCATGCTGGCGCTGTTGAAAAGCCAACCCAGCGCCATCAGGCGGCCGGCCGTGGAGTGGCAGGGAGGCGGACTGACGCTCGGCTTCGACCCGGCGGCGTTCGCCCGGTCGCTCGATCAGTAGGCGGCGGCCTGGGCCTTGACCCACTCGGCGCGGCTCAGGAGCGCGTTGAAGCGGTCGGGACTGATGCGCAGCGTATCGAGCAGGGGCTGGCCGGCCAAGGCCTCACGGGTGAGTTCCGGTCCCTGCTCATAGGCGATTTCCGCCAGGTAGTGCGCCAGCTGCACCACGGCCGCATTGCCGGGCTTGCCGTCGGCGGGCGTCCAGGACGCCCAATCCCTCATCGCCTCGATCACCGCATCAGGCAGTGGCCATTGACCGCACACCACCGAGGTGAAGTGCTGGCCGTGCTCCAGCGCGGCACGCTCGGTGTTGGCGTCCTCGGGGTCCAGCCCAAGGCGCACCGCCGACCACGCGCAGGCCAGCTTGGCCACGTGCTGGCCAATGTCATGCAGCAGGCCGCACAGATAGGTGTATCCATCACCACAACGCGACACCGCACCGATTTCACGGGCCCAGATCGCGGCCGCGATCGAGCGCCGCCATGCATCCACGGCCACGACGGCGCAGCGCTTGTCGTCGAACAGGCGCCCGTGGACCATCGCAGTGAGTACGATGTCGCCCACCTCGGCGCTGCCGAGGTGGGCGATCGCCTCGTGCACGGAGGAAAATCCGCTGACCTCCCGCTGGGCGGCAAGTGCTGCTACCCGCAGCACCCGCTCCCTCAGGAGGGGGGTGCGTTCCGCAGCGGCGACCACCTTGGAGACCGTGGCATCCGCAATACCGGCAAGCCCCATCAGGCCTGTCGCAGTGTCCGGCAGTGAGGGAACCGACAGCTCGCTGTCGCGAACCAGCTCGGCAAGCTCGTTGCGAATGACGCCGTCGATCGGCAGCACCCGTTGGGTCTCGGTGGCGCTCACAGGGTTCTCCGCAGGATATATCCAACCAGGCTGCATGCTGCACCAGTCACCGGGCCGGACGCGGTGATCCAGTCCGCAGTTTGCAGACCGCGAGGGTGAAAGGACTACAGTTCGGCGGCGGCCAGGGCGGCACCCACGATGCCCGCCGTATTGCCGAGTTCGGCGGGTACCACGGGTGCGGGAGAATCCAGCAACGGACCGAATGACGCCCAGTTTTCCACCACCCCGCCACCCACGATGAAGAGGTCGGGCCACAGCAACTGATGGAAGCGATGCAATACTTCGCTGACACGCTCGCACCACTCGGGCCAGGAGAGACCTTCCACGGTCCGCACTCGGCCCGAGGCACGATGCTCGGCCTCCATGCCGCGGATCTCCATGTGTCCGAACTCCGTGTTGGGCAGCAGGTGCCCGTCGTGGAAGACCGCACTGCCGATGCCGGTGCCGAAGGTGAGCATCACCACCGTACCGGCGTGTCGCCGGCCAGCGCCCACCCGGATTTCGGCCAGTCCTGCCGCATCGGCATCGTTCAGGAAGGCCGCCGGCCTTGCGGTGGCCTCCCTGATGAGGCGCACGCCGTCGGTGCCGATCCAGCTACGATCCACGTTGGCCGCCGTCCTGGCCACCCCTCCCGACACCACGGTCGGAAAGGCGAAGCCCACCGGCCCGCCTAGTGCCGGGAAAGCCTGCACGATCTGTCGAACCACCCCGCCGATGGCGGCAGGCGTGGCAGGCACCGGGGTCGGGAAGCTCAGGACCGGAGAGGTCAATACGCCGGTGGCAACGTCGACCGACGCTGCCTTGAGGCTGGAACCGCCCGTATCGATACCCAGAAGTTCCATGCGCTAACCGTTGCTGGCCAGGGCGGCCTGCACGTCACGTTCCCGCCTGCGCTCCTGGTGCTGGAGATACAGGCCGGTGGCCACAACACCGATGGCCACGATGCCCACCATGAGGGTGGCCAGCGCGTTGATATCGGGGCTGACGCCCAGCCGGACCTTGGAGAAGATGACGACGGGCAGGGTGCTGGAGCCCGGGCCCGAGACGAAACTGGTAATGACAAGGTCATCCCAGGACAAGGTGAAGGCCAGCAGCCAGCCGGCCAGGATGGCCGGAAAGATGATAGGCAGGGTGATGACCATGAACACCTTCCAAGGCTTCGCGCCGAGGTCCATGGCCGCCTCCTCCAGCGACACGTCGAGGCTGGCCAGCCGCGACTGGATGACCACCGTCACGTAGGCCATGGAAAAAGTAATGTGGGCAATGGTGATGGTGGTCACCCCGCGCCCTGCAGGCCAACCGAAAGCCTGCTCCATGGCCACGAACAGCAGCAGCATGGACAGGCCGGTGATGACCTCGGGCATGACCAGGGGTGCGGAGGTCATGCCGGTCAGCAACGTCCGCCCGCGGAAACGCCGAAACCGCGACAGCGCGAACCCGGCCAGCGTGCCCAGGATGACCGCACCGGTCGCATTGATGGCCGCGACCTCGAGCGACAACTTGGCCGCGTTCAGCAGTTGCTCGTTCTGGAACAGCTCCACGTACCACTTGGTGGAGAAGCCCGCCCAGACCGTGACCAGCCTCGACTCGTTGAACGAATAGACAATCAGCGAGAGGATCGGGATGTACAGGAAGGCGAACCCGAAAGCCATGAGCGTGGTGATGAGGAAAGAGCGACGACCGATCACGGGTGCCCCCCCGCCTGGCGACTCTGGGCCAGCTGGAACAGCATGATGGGCACCACCAGCAGCAGCAGCATGGCAATGGCCACCGCACTGGCCACCGGCCAGTCACGGTTCTGGAAGAATTCGTTCCACAGCACCTTGCCGATCATCAGGGAGTCAGGCCCGCCGAGCAGGGCCGGGATGACGAACTCGCCGACCGCCGGGATGAACACCAGCAGGCTGCCGGCCACCACGCCCGGCATGGACAACGGCAAGGTGATGGTCAGGAAGGCCTTGACCGGATGGCAGCCGAGGTCGGCCGCGGCCTCAAGCAGGGTGATGTCCTGCTTTTCGAGCGTCGCGTAGAGCGGCAGGACCATGAACGGCAGATAGGAGTAGACGATGCCGATGTACACGGCGAAGTCGGTCTGCAGCATCACGATGGGCTGGTCGATCCAGCCCAGCCCCATCAGCAGGTTGTTGATGAGCCCGTTGTTCTTGAGGATGCCGATCCAGGCATAAACCCTGAGCAGGAAGGAGGTCCAGAACGGCAGCATCACCATCATCAGCAGCAGGTTGCGCCAGGACTTGTCGGTCCGCGCGATGCCGTAGGCCATCGGGTACCCGATCAACAGGCACAGTAGCGTAGAGACCGCCGCGGTGTTGAGCGAGTGCAGGTAGGCATTGCGGTACAGGGGATCCTCGAACAGGAAGGCGTAGTTGCCGAGGTTGACCTGGATGTTGACCATCTGCGCCTCGACCCATTGCAGCATGGGCTGGTAGGGCGGCATGCCGAGGCGGATGTCGGACAGCGAGATCTTGAAGACGATGATGAAGGGCACCAGGAAGAACAGCAGCAGCCACAGGTACGGCAGGCTGATGACGGCCCAGCGACCCGCCACGGCCGACTTCACTGGGTCACCACCACCGGGCTCGAGGCCTCCCAGCTGAGCCACACCGCCTCGTCCCAGGTGAGGCGGTCAAAGGCCGCATCCTGGCGCCGCACGTTCGGTCGGGTCACCCGGATCACGCGACCGGTGGGCAGCTGGACCAGGTACACGGACAGGTCACCGAGATAGGCGATTTCCTTGATGAGGCCACTGACCTGGTTGTCAGGACCGCCATCAGGCTGCTCTCGACTGATGGTGACTTTCTCGGGCCTGAGCGCCACCCACACCGTGGCCTCCGGTGGGGCGCTGACGCCGTGGTCGACATAGAAACAACCGCCCAGTTCGGGACATTCGACCCGCACGTAGTCCGGCTCGTCTTCCACCAGCCGACCCTCGAACAGGTTCACCGAACCGACGAAGTCGGCCACGAACTTCGAGGTGGGGTACTCGTAGATATCGCTGGGCGTGCCGACCTGGATGATCTCGCCGTGGTCCATGACCCCGATGCGCGAAGCGAGCGTCATCGCCTCTCCCTGGTCGTGGGTCACCACGACGAAGGTCACGCCGAGTTTCTCCTGGATGTTGACCAGCTCGAACTGGGTGTGCTCGCGCAGCTTGCGGTCCAGCGCGCCGAGCGGCTCATCCAGCAGCAGCA
>JAUMBX010000084.1:0-6144 GCA_032119515.1 Steroidobacteraceae bacterium
CACTGGCGCTGGCCAGGATCTGTAACGCAGATTCGCTGCTGCCGCGCGGCGAGGGATGACCCCCCTTACTCCAGAGTCTCATCCGGATCGATGCCGGCATCTCTCTCGAGTTCCCGAATCCATTCGTCGTCTTCCCCTACCACGCCATCCGCCACCTGGAAGCGGCGGCGGTCGAGGTAGGCATCGCGCAGGAAGGCGTAGGGATCGAAGGCGCCCTCGAGCGTCGACTCGAGGTCCAGCAGTCGTTCCCGCTGGTGCACCAAGGTCAGGCCACCGACCACCGGCAGGAAGAGTTCCCGGTCGTCATCGCCTTTCTCGAAGGCATGGCGGGCAGCCAGGCGCCGGCCGTCCGTCAGGATGTCGGGGTACAGGCCGATCGCGTCCCTGAGCGTGGAAGGGCCCAGCAGCGGCAGTACCAGGTAGGGCCCGCTTGGCACGCCCCAGTGGCCCAGCGTCTGGCCGAAATCCTCATCGTGACGTGGCAGCCCTGCCGCGGACGCGGGATCCAACAAGCCTCCCAGGCCGAAGGTCGTGTTCAGGATGAGCCGGGTCGCGTCGTCCAGCGCCTGCTGCCACTTGCCCTGCAGGAGGTTGTTGGCCAGCGTGGTGGTCGTGCCCAGGTTGCCCGCGAAATTACCGACCCCGCGCCGGACGAATGACGGCAGAACGGCCCGGTAGGCACGGGCCGCAGGTTTGACCAAGGCTCGGTCGGCGGTGTCGTTGAACCGGTAGACGCCGCGGTTGAGCCCCTGCAGGGGATCGCTCGAGGGGGGCTCTGACGGTGGTTCTTCCGCCTTCACGGCGAGAGGCAGGGGCAGTAGCAGGACTGCCAGAAGGGCACTGGTGATGAGTTGACGGTAGCGCATGGGCGCTTATTCTAACCTCGAGACGCGCCGGGTTCTGCAACCTCCCTGGCCCGGCGACCCTTGGGCAGGTACTCGCTCAACTCGTCGATCCGGGCGGTGAAGCGCTGGGTCTGGACACCGTTGAGGCCCGGTTGCGCGAGGGCGAGCTTCAACTGGTCGATGGCCATCTGCAAGTCGCCGCCCATCACGTGGAATTCGGACATGTAGTAGTGCGCATCGCCCGAATCGCCTGCGGCGCTGGCCACGAGGGCGATATAGCGGGCCTGTTCCGGGGTCGGTGCCACGTTATTGAACAGGTCCAGCAGCATCGTATGGGCCAGTTTCGGTTCACCCGACTGCATCAGCGCTTCCGCGTAGCGCATCGAGACCGGCACGTTGCGCGGGAACAATGCCTGGGCCCGGGCCAGCGTCTGGCGGGACGCCTCGATGTCCCCCTGGGCCAGTTGCGCGGATCCGAGTGCCGCCTGGTACAGCGACACGTCCGGCCGGCGGGTCGCGAGGTCGGCCAGTAAACCCACCGCCTCGCGGACGGAGGAATCGTCACCCGCCCGCAGCAGGGCGAGGGCGCGGCCGTAGCGTCTCGCGTCGCTGACGGGCAGGTCGGCCGAGACTGCATCCCGATACAAGTCGCGCCAGGCGGTGTCGGCCGGCAGCGATCGCACCCGCAGGCGTTCGCGGATCAGTTCGTAGCTCAAGCTGTCCTCCACCACGGGCCTGGGCAGGCGGGCAGCGCGGTCGCGGGTCTCCGCCACCCGCTCGCTGGTCACCGGGTGGGTCCGCAACAGGGGCGGGATGCGGGTATCCGAGCCGCCGTAGCGCTGCTGCAGGGTCCAGAAAAAGGCCGGCATGCCGAAGGGGTCGAAGCCCGCCTCGGCCAGGAACCCCATCCCCACCCGGTCCGCCTCGGACTCGTTGGTCCGTGTGAAACCGATCTGCTGCTGCACGGCCAGGCTTTGCGCAGCCGTCATGGTTCCCATCAGGGCATCGGCGGGCATGCCGGTGGTGGCCCCGATCAGGACGGCGGCCAGCACCGCCGCCGCCGAGGCCATGTTGGTGCGGCTGGAATTCTGCAGTGAGCGGGCAATATGGCGCTGGGTGACGTGGGCAATCTCGTGGGCGAGAACGCCAGCCAGCTCGCTCTCGTTGACGGTGGCGGTCAGCAGACCGGCGTTGATGCCGATGTAACCGCCGGGCAAGGCAAACGCATTGATGCCGGAGTCGCGGACGACGAAGAAAGTGAACTGGTGCCCGCCCTCGTGGGCGAAACTGGCGATGCGCGAGCCCACCGACTGGATGTATTCATTGGCCTCGGGGTCGTCGACGAGCTCACCGGCTTCCCTCAACTGCCGGACGATGGCCCTGCCGATCTTGCGCTCGTCGGCCACGCTCAAGGTACTGCTCGCCGGGTTGCCGATGTCCGGCAAGTCGTTGGGTCCGGTCTGCGCCCGGGCGACCGGGTGGGCCATCGCCAGGGCGAGGGTGACGATCAGCGCGGTGTGGAATCCTCGACTCATGCTGGTTGGGACTGTAATGAGGGCCGCGAGTTCGACGGGGCCGCGCCTTACAGGGCCTCGGTGGCGTAATCGGCGAGCCTGGATCGCTCACCACGCATCAACGTAATGTGCCCGGCATGTGCCCAGCCCCGGAACCGGTTCACGACGTAGGTCAGGCCCGAGGTGGTCTCGGTGAGGTAGGGCGTGTCGATCTGGGCGATATTGCCCAGACAGACCACCTTGGTGCCCGGACCCGCCCGCGTGACCAGGGCCCGCATCTGCTTGGGCGTCAGGTTCTGCGCCTCGTCCAGGATGAGGTAGCGATTCAGGAAAGTGCGCCCCCGCATGAAGTTCAGCGAGCGTACCTTGATCCGGTTACGCAGCAGGTCCTGCGTGGCGGCCCGGCCCCAGCTGCCGCCTTCCTGGCCATGGGTGAGGACCTCGAGGTTGTCCATCAGAGCGCCCATCCAGGGCTCCATTTTCTCTTCCTCGGTGCCCGGCAGGAAACCGATGTCCTCGCCGAGCGGGATGGTCACCCGGGTCATGAGGATTTCCCCGAAGCGGTTGCTCTCCAGCGTCTGCACCAGCCCGGCGGCGAGGGTGAGCAGGGTCTTGCCCGTACCGGCGGGGCCCAGGATGGTCACGAAGTCGATCTCCGGGTCCAGCAGCAGGTTGAGCGCCAGGTTCTGCTCGCGGTTGCGGGCGTTGATCCCCCACACGGCCTGGCGCGGGTTGCGAAAGTCGCGGGCCAGTTCCAGCGTGGCTGCATCGCCCTCGACCCTGCGTACGATGGCCTCGAAGCCCTGCTCACCGGGCTCGCAGACGAACTGGTTGGGCTGCCAGTCCTGGACGAGGGGCCCGGCGATCTCGTAGAAAGTCCTGGACTGTTCCTGCCACGAGCGCATGGCGCCGCCGTGCGAGTCCCAGAAGTCGGCGGGCAGGTCACTGACGCCCGAGAACAGCAGGTCGGCGTCCTCGATGGTCCGGTCGCTGTAGTAGTCCTCGGCGTGGACGCCGAGGATGGAGGCCTTGATGCGGAGGTTGATGTCCTTGGACACCAGGGTGACCCGAGCCGTCCCCGACTCCTGCTGCAGGGCTAGCGCGTAACGCAGGATCGCGTCATCGGCGCCGTGCCGGGGCAGGCTATCGGGTAAGCCCGAGTCCAGGCGACGGGTCTGGAAGTACAGCCTGCCGCTGGGCGGGCGCTTGCCCTTGCTGGCGGCACGTGCGCCTGGCAGTTCGAGACCACGGTCGATCTGTTCCTTGGTGGCCTCTGCCATGAGTTCGTCCAGGAAGCGGCTGACCTGGCGGACGCTGCGGGCCGATTCGGAGAGCCCCTTCTTGCCGGCGTCGAGTTCCTCGAGCACCACCATGGGGATGTGGATGTCGTGTTCCTCGAAGCGGAAAATCGAGGCGGGGTCGTGCATCAGCACGTTGGTGTCGAGGACGAAGACGCGCCTTTGCCCGGCGCCTCCGCTGATGGCGGCCTCGCCCCGGCTGGTCAAAGCGCCTTCGCTGCCTCGAGCACGGCGGCGGCGTGCCCGTCGACCTTGACCTTCCGCCACTCGACCCTCAGCACGCCCTCGGCGTCGATGAGGAAGCTGCTGCGCTCGATGCCCATCACCTTCTTGCCGTACATGTTCTTCTCGCGCCAGACCTCGAATTTGATCGCCAGCTCGTGCTCCGGGTCGGCGGCCAGGTGAAAGGGAAAGCCGTGCTTGGCGCGGAATTTCTCGTGGGAGGTGAGGGTGTCGGTGGACACGCCCAGCACGATGACTCCGGCGCGCTGGAAACGGGCATGCAGGTCGCGGAAGTCCTCGCCCTCCCGGGTACAGCCGGGGGTGTTGTCGCGGGGATAGAAATAGACCACCAGCTTGCTGCCGCGTGCATCCGCAGACCGGAATTTGCCTGCCGTGGTGTCCACGGTGAAGGCCGGGATCCTCTTGCCGACCGCGAGTTTGCCCATTGCCGTGACCTCAGGCCTTGACCGGTTCCAGGATGGCATCCAGGTTGTGGTTGTCGCACAGGTCCATGAACTCTTCCCGCATGGCGCCAAGGTGCACGCTGGCGGGCACGTTGATCACCATGTAGAGGCCGAACATGGGGGCGCCAGTGTGGGGGGCGGGGTAGTTGCGGGTGTTCATTTCAGACACGTCGATCCCGCGTGCGGCGAAAAATCCGGTCAGGGCTGCCACGATGCCTGGTTGCTCCAGGCAGACGACGTCCACCGAGTAGGGCACCTGGTCCTCGCGGACCTTGCGGGGTTCGGTCCGTCGCACCTGCAGGCTGACCCCCGTGGATTCCGCCAGGCGCTTGAGCTCCGTTTCCATGCGGGCGATGGAGTGCCAGTTGCCGGAGACCATCATCAGGATGGCGAAATCTGCGCCGAGCGCGGTCATGCGGCTCTCGCTGATGCTGCCACCGCACTCTGCAATGACCTTGCTGAGATCATGTACGAGGCCGATCCGATCGCCGCCGATGGCAGCGAGGGCGATGTGTTGCTTCATTCCTGGAGGACCGGTATCACAACGATAGTTTACCGCCTGAGAGGGGTGCAGGGAAACGCCGTACCCTGCTTGCGGGCCGTCAGGCCACCCCATACGATGGCGCCCCTCTCACAGTGGCGGTAATCACCCATGTTCCGCGGCTCCCTGGTGGCCCTGGTCACACCGATGCTCGAGTCCGGGGTCGTCGACTCGGCGGCCTTCGACCTCCTGCTGGACTGGCACCTGGAGCAGGGCAGCGACGGGGTGGTGGTGCTGGGCACCACCGGGGAAGCCCCCACCGTCACCCTGGAGGAGGGCGATGAACTCCTGCGCCGCGCGGTACAGCGGCTGGCAGGGCGCATCCCGGTGCTGGCGGGCACCGGTACCAGCGCGACGGCCACCACGGTGGCCCGGACCCGCCGGGCCTGCGAGATCGGCGTGGACGGAGTCCTGGTTGTTACGCCCTACTACAACAAACCCGCCCAGTCCGGCCTGCTGGCCCATTTCGTGGCCGTGGCTGAGGCGAGCAGCGTGCCGGTCATGCTCTATAACGTGCCGTCTCGCACCGCCTGCGACCTGCTGCCGGCGACGGTGGGCGACCTCGCGCGCCACCCCCGCATCGTGGGGATCAAGGACGCCACGCCGGATCCCGCCCGCCTGGCTGCCCTCATCGCCGCCTGCGGGGACGACTTCCTGGTGTTCTCCGGTGACGATGCTGCGTCGCGGGCCTGGATGCTAGGCGGCGCACAAGGCGTGGTCTCGGTCACCGCCAACGTCGCCCCGGCGCTGGTTCGAGAGCTGTGCGATGCCAGCCTGGAGGGCGACCTGTCCCGAGCGCTCGCCCTGGAGCAGCGCCTCGCGGCCCTCAACGAGGCGCTGTTTGCCGAGGCGAACCCGATTCCGGTCAAGTGGGCTCTGGCCAGGCTGGGCCTGATCCAGCCGGGCATACGCCTGCCCCTGACGTCGCTCGACGTGGCCCACCACGCCCGCGTGGAGGAGGCGATGAAACAGGCCGGAATCCTGTAGAATTCCGCGGATGGTGAAGCGCCTCATCGTAATGCTGCTGGTTCTGCCCCTTGCCGGCTGCGGCTTGTTCAAGCCCACCTACGAAAGCTGTGAGGAGGCGCCAACTTATTCGGAAGCCCCGAACCTGCCTGACCTGCAGGTTCCGGAAGGGGGCGATCGCCCGGATGCCCGCAACCAGCTGAAGATTCCCGAGCTGACGGTGCCCCAAAAGCCCGCGGATGGACGTTGCATCGACGCTCCGCCTCCCTATCGCAAGCCTTGAACCGTGCGGTT
>JAUMBX010000085.1:0-3093 GCA_032119515.1 Steroidobacteraceae bacterium
TGATCGGTGCGGCCCTGTATCTCGTTTCGGACCTTGCCTCCTACACCACAGGCGAGACCCTGACGGTGGATGGCGGCTGGCTGGCCTGAACCACGGGGAGGTTGGATGGACTTTTCGATAGACGACCGGACCCTGGAACTGGTGGCCCGTTACCGGGCCTTCATCGACGAGCGCTTGCTGCCTCTGGAGGCAATCTTCCTGCAGCAGGGCGTGGCCCCGCTCGAGGCGGCCCTGCAGGAGGTTCGCCAGGAGGCGCGGCAGCGAGGCCTGTGGGGTCCTAATTACCCGGTCGAGGAAGGCGGGCAGGGCCTTGATCTCGTCACCCACGGCCTGGTGTCTGAAGTCCTGGGTCGCTCGCCCCTTGGGCATTACTCAGTCGGCGTGAATGCGCCGGATGCCGGCAACGCCGAACTGCTGCACCTGCACGGCAGCGTCAGGCAGAGGGAGCAATGGATGGCACCACTGATGCGCGGCGACATCCGTAGCTGTTTCGGCATGACCGAGCGCGACAACAGCGGCGCCAATCCCCTGATGATGGAAACCCGCGCGACACTGGAGAACGGTGAGTGGGTCATCAATGGCAAGAAGTGGTTCACCACCGGCGCGGACGGAGCGGCGCTGTGCATCGTGATGGCCGTCACCGATCCACAAGCCCCGCCGCACAAGCGTGCCAGCCTGCTGCTGGTGCCAGCCGGCACGCCCGGATACGTCATGGAGCGCAAGACGCCGATCATGGGGCACGAGGGAAGCGGCCTGTTCTCCCATGCGGAAATCGCCTTCCATGACTGCAAGGTCCCGGTCGAAAGCCTGCTCGGCGAGCGGGGAGGCGGCTTTGCCCTGGCGCAGGCGCGTCTCGGGCCGGGCCGCATCCATCACTGCATGCGCTGGCTGGGCATTTGCCAGCGCGCATTGGAACTGATGATGGATCGCGCCAACCAGCGCGCCATTACGCCCGATGGTCGACTCCTGGCGGAGAGTGACCTGATCCGCTCCTGGGTGGCGGAGAGTGCCGCCGAGATCCAGGCGGCACGACTGCTAGTGCTGCATACCGCCTGGCGCATCGTCCGCGCCGGCGCGAGAGCGGCACGCAATGACGTCAGCATGATCAAGTACTACGTCGCAGACGTCCTGCAGCGAGTACTCGATCGTGCGCTGCAGGTGCATGGTGGGCTCGGCATGACCGACTACACCGTGCTCGCCTTCTATTACCGCGAGGAGCGCGCCGCCCGCATCTATGATGGGCCGGACGAGGTGCACAAGCTGTCCGTGGCGCGCCGACTCCTGAGCGGGAGAGAGAGCTGATCCCCGACGACTGGATCCTGTACCTGCTCCTGCTGCTTGGGGCGGGTGCCAGCGCCGGGCTCCTGGCAGGGTTGCTGGGCATTGGCGGTGGCATGGTCCTGGTCCCGGTGCTTGACACCTGTTTCGCAGCCATTGGCCTCCCAGTGGCGGAGCGCGTACACCTGGCCGTGGGCACGTCGATGGCCTGCATCGTGCCCACGGCGCTGGTCTCGGCAAGACGTCATCGGCAGCGTGGGGCAGTGGATGAGCGGCTGGCATCCCGTTGGGGCCCTGCCTGCGCCATCGGTGCTTTGTTCGGGAGCTGGTTCGCCCTCCAGCTGGACGGTCGCTGGCTGGCGGCACTCTTCGGTACGCTCGCTTGCCTCGCCGGGCTGCATGGGCTCTGGTCGCGCGTGAGACGGCAGCAAGCGGCAACAGGCCGCAAGGCCATGAACCCGGCAAGCTGGCCCTGGTGGCCCGTGCCGGTCGGTATCGGTGGTGTTTCTGCAATGATGGGCATCGGTGGCGGGACTTTCTCCGTGCCCGTCCTCCGCGCGACGGGTTTCAGTGTCCACCAGGCCGTGGGGACCTCGGCCTGGTTGGGGGCCTGGGTGGCGCTGCCCTCGACGGTCGGTTACCTGCTCGCCGATCAGCCCACTTCTACGGTGGGTGGCTATACCCTGGGCCAGGTAAGCCTGGTAGCGCTCCTGATCCTGGTGCCCATGACGGTGCTGGCTGCCCCCTGGGGGGTTCGCCTGGCGCATCGACTGTCCCAGCGAGGGCTGGGCGTGGCCTTCGGGCTGTTCCTGCTGCTGGCAGGGGCACGGATGTTGCAACGGGCTTTGGGCTGACCTATAACAACCTGTCTTTGCCAACCGTGGGGGGTCCATGAATAAGCTGACTGCGTGCCTGCTCTCGGCCCTGTGCCTGATCGGCAACGGGGCATTTGCCCAGGAGGAGGTACCCAAGCCATCCAAGGAAGAGTGCACCATGGCCTGTGATGACCAGTCCGACGCCTGCATGAGCGAGGCGGAGGGGAACGACAAGAAGGCCAAGGCCTGCGACGACGCCTACGCGGAATGCCTGGCCGGGTGCAGCTAGGCACCGTTCCAATTCCATCGATACGACCTGAGCGGCGGGGCTATTGATTTGCCCCGCCGTTTAGGTATATTGCGCCCGCGTTTCTTGTGAAATATCCCATACAGACTTCTGATTATTCAAGGATTTCGCTGACATGGGTGAGCGCGGGGAGTTTGAAATGGATGACGCGTTCCAGGACGAGGGCACGGAAGACCTCGACCGGATGCTCGGCGGGGACCGCAAACCCCGGCCTGGGCGCAAGGTCCCTCAGGCAGCCTGGAGCCGCGTCGAGGACGTGCTGGCCGAGCGCCGTCTGGAGCGGGAACTGACCGACGACTACGGCCTCGACGAGGCCTGAGGGCGTCGCAACCTGGGGAGACTGACCTCCCCCTGACGAGTCTGCCATGAGTCAAACCGACCCGGTCCCCATCGTCGTCCGCAAGTTCGGTGGGACGAGCGTGTCGACCCTGGCCAACTGGCAGAACATCCTGTCCATTCTGCAGGGCGCCCGCGCAGCCGGTGAACTGACCGTCGTGGTGCATTCCGCGCTGTCTGGGGTGACCGACGACCTCTCTCGCCTGGTGGACGAGGCCCTGACCTCGACGCATCCGGAAGTGCTGGAGACGATTCGGGACCGTCACCTGGCTCTGTGCGCGGAGATGGGGCTCGAGGTATCGAAAGGCCTGCTCGAACATCTGAACGACCTGGCCAAGCTGGCCGATGGGATCGCCC
>JAUMBX010000086.1:0-1953 GCA_032119515.1 Steroidobacteraceae bacterium
GGCCCGCGCGCGTAGCGCGCCGCTTGATTGGCAGGCATACCGGGCGCCGGTGCCGCGTTTTTTCGGCACCCGCGTGCTCGAGGACCTGCCGCTGCGCGAGCTCGTCCGCTACATCGACTGGATGCCGTTCTTCAACGCCTGGGAGTTTTCCGGCACCTTCCCGGCGGTGCTGGAAGACCCGGTGAAGGGCCCCGCGGCCCGCCAATTGTGGGACGACGGCCAGCAGATGCTCGAGCGGCTGGTGAGGGAGCGCTGGCTGCGGGCCCGGGCGGTGGTCGGGTTCTTTCCGGCCGCTTCGGTGGTTGACGACATCGAACTCTACGCCGGCCCCGGGCGTGACCGGGTGCTGGCGAGGCTGCATCACCTGCGGCAGCAGAAGCCGAAGCCGCCGGGCCAGCCACAGTCCTGCCTGGCCGATTTCGTGGCGCCCCGTTCGAGCGGCGTTGCCGACTACCTCGGTGCATTCGCGGTTACCGCCGGCATCGGTATCGAAGAGCACGTAGCCCGGTTCGAGGCCGCCGGCGACGACTACTCCGCCATCCTGCTCAAGGCACTGGCCGACCGCTTCGCGGAGGCGGCCGCGGAGGCGCTGCACGAGCGGGTACGGCGGGAATTGTGGGGATATGCGCCCGACGAGAGACTCGACAACGACGCCTTGATTCGCGAAGGCTACCGGGGCATACGGCCTGCACCGGGCTATCCTGCCTGCCCCGACCATACCGAGAAGGCCACCCTCTGGCAGCTGCTCGATGCCGAGCAGGCCACCGGCATCCGCCTGACCGAGTCCTTCGCCATGTACCCGACGGCCTCGGTCAGCGGCTGGTATTTCGCCCATCCCGAGGCGCGCTATTTCGCTGTCGGGCAGGTCGGGGCGGATCAGGTTCGGGACTACGCGGCGCGCAAGGGCATGAGCCTCGCTGAGGCAGAGCGCTGGCTGGCGCCAAGCCTCGGTTACGAGCCCACGGGTGAGGCGGCCTGAGGGCACCCTCTCGCCCGTTTTGTTGCGAAAAAGCAGCATCCGTAGGCTGGAGGCTTGAATCCAAGCCTCCTGTTGTTGCTAATTAGTCTCCTGAACAACAGGAGGTGCACCATGAACGCGCTTCGTCTTTCCATTGCTGCCGTGCTCGGGGGCACCATCGGCATCGTGGGCACTGTGCCTGCCGCGCTGGCCCAGGCAGAACTCGAACAGGTGGTCGTCACCGGAACCCGGGTTGCGGACCGCTCGGCCACGGATACTGCCGTGCCGGTCGACATCGTGACCGCCGAGACGCTGCAGAATGCCGGCGTCACCGAACTCAACCAGGCGCTGTCGGTGGCCCTGCCGTCCTTCAACTTTCCGCGACCGGGCCTGGCCGATGGCACCGACACCATCCGCCCGGCCACCCTGCGCGGCCTGGCTCCCGACCAGACCCTGGTGCTGGTGAATTCCAAGCGTCGCCACTCCTCTGCCTTGGTCAACGTCAACGGCACCATCGGTCGTGGCGCAGCTGCCGTGGACCTCAACACCATCCCCACCGGTGCGGTACAGGCCATCGAAGTGCTGCGTGACGGCGCCTCGGCGCAGTACGGCTCCGATGCCATTGCGGGGGTGATCAACGTGCGCCTGAAGGAGGCCAGCGAGGGCGGCGAGGTGACCGTCAGTTACGGCTTCCGGGACTCCAGCTACACCGTCCCCACCGGCACCGCGCCGGCTGGCGCCAACTGGAGCGCGCCGGGCAAGGTGACCCGCGACGTCTCGGACGGCGAGACCACTACCGTCACGGCCTGGAAGGGCTTGCCGCTGGCCGGTGACGGGTTCCTGACCCTGGCCCTCGAGTACAAGGACCAGGCTCGCACGGAGCGTGATGGCTACGACGTGCGTCAGCAGTACCCACTGGTCGACGGTGCCTTCGACCCGCGCGAAGCCACCATCAACCGCTTCAACGCCTGGTACGGAGAACCCGAGGTACAGCA
>JAUMBX010000087.1:0-2321 GCA_032119515.1 Steroidobacteraceae bacterium
AGGCGCTGGCGGCGACCCTGTATCTGGAAGGGGGCATCCGGCCGGTAGAGATCGGCCAGGTGGTCTTCGGCCGGCCCAACCTGAATGGTCCCGAAGAGCCGGTCCCGCTCGACCTGGTGCGCCTGACCATCCCGCGCCGCGTCTACACCCAGAGCCATATCGACTACGTGGCCGAGGCTCTGGAGTACATTTCGGGCCACCGCGAAGAGATCACCGGCCTGCGCATCACCTGGCAGGCACCGGTGCTGCGCCACTTCACGGCGCGCTTTGAGCCGGTGGCCTGACGCCCGCACTGCGCGAGGGCCGGCGGCACTGGCGCCGCCGGCCTGTCCGAATGCCTGTGGATGGCCGGCACGGTCCGAGCTATCAATCAACCGGCAGCGATCCAGATCATCCAGCGGCCCAGGCTAGCGCCTTATCCAGCTGGCCCGCGGGGAAGTGTTTCTCCTCTACGTTGGTCAGCGGGCCGGCCAGACGGGTGAACAGCTCGATCCATTTCTGGTCGCCCACGTACGCTGCACGCTGCAGCTGTCCGTACTCCTCGAAGGTGAACTTGAGATCCTTCTTGGCGGCTTCGGCGTCGCCGTAGAACTCGGCCCCGGTCAGATCAAACACCACGTTGGCCTTGGCACCGGTCTTCACGCGCGGCTCGAGCGCATCGAGAAACTGCTGGTACTCCTGGCCGGAGACTTTGCCACTGAAGTGCACCGCGAGGGTAGACTCAGTGGATTGGGGAAGAACTTCGAACATGGCAAAACCTCCTGTGATCACGAGAGACTGACAACCCGACCTTGCTGTGACATCATCTGTCACCGATACCGTCGCTGCCGGCGGATTTCTCCACGCCATCAACTACCCCATTGCAGCACGAGAGCGTGGCGAAAACGTGGCCTGGGGCACCTCTGCCCTCAAATCCCGTGATTGAAAGCGAATGTAGCTCAGGTTGCAGTTGGCGCGATGTCCTGTGCCAAAATGACAGGATGCCGTAGCCTGTGGATCTTCCCCCGCGGCATGAAGCGCACTGGTGCGGTGAAGCTCGGAGGTATCACCTGGACGTCGAAGTACGGGAGCGTCGTCGCCACGGCGTTCGAGGCTGCCACGGCCAACGGCATCAACGAGAAGGGGCTGGTGGCCAACCTGCTCTACCTGGCCGAATCGGACTACGGCGACCCGGTGGCCCAATCCAAGGGCAAACCCGCCCTCTGTATCTCGGACTGGGCGCAGTACGTGCTAGACAACTACGCCACGGTGGCCCAAGCGGTGAAGGCGCTCAAGAAGGAGCCGTTCTTCGTCGTGGCCGTCGATTCGCCCGATGGGCACGCCGGCACGGTGCACCTGGCGATCACCGATCCCACCGGGGATATCGCCATTTTCGAGTACGTGAATGGCAAGCTGACCATCCACCATGGGCCGGAGTTCCAGGTGATGGCCAACTCGCCTATCTACCACAAGCAGCTGGCCCTGAACAAGTACTGGGAGGGGATCGGGGGCACGACCATGCTCCCCGGCACCAACCGGGCCTCCGACCGCTTCGTGCGCGCGTCCTTCTACATTAATGCCATTCCCAAGACCTCTGACCAGCGCGAGGCGATCGCCAGCGCGTTTTCGGTGATCCGCAACGTATCGGTGCCGCGGGGCATCAGCACCCCCGGGCAACCGAACATCTCGTCGACCCTCTGGCGAACTGCGGAGGATCACAAGAGCCGGCGCTACAATTTCGAATCGACCCGTAACCCCAACGTGTTTTGGGTGAACTTGGACGACGTGGACTTCAAGGCCGGGGCCCCGGTGCAGCGGCTGCTGTTGACAGAGGACGAGATCTATGCGGGGAACGTGGCCAGGGAATTCAAGGCGGCCGAGCCGTTCGAGTTCCTGGCGGCGGAGCTCTAGCGGCTGCGCCGCTCGTCTCACCGTTGCGGACCGAGGGCCCCGGCTGGGAGCGCGGCGCAAGCCCGCCCCTGGCCGGGGCCCTGCTGTACTTGAGCCCATTGTACAGTGGCTTGAAGCAGTCGGGTACCACCAGAACCATCGAGGACGATGATTGTGGGCCTCACAGGATCTTCTCTTGCTTACACCGACGAAGTGATATATACTATGAATAGATATCATCGGCGGAAGATGCGGAATCAGGGGCACCCTTGACATGGAGAAGTACCCATGGACACTGCAAAGATATTTCAAAGCGGACGCAGCCAGGCTGTTCGGCTGCCAAAGGAATACCGGTTTGACGGGACGCAGGTATTGATCAAGAAGGTCGGTGACGCCGTCGTTTTGATCCCCTTTCAGGGAGGGTGGCAGACGCTGTTTGACAGCCTGGACCA
>JAUMBX010000088.1:0-3056 GCA_032119515.1 Steroidobacteraceae bacterium
TGAACATGCCCACCACCGTGTTCGTCGCCGCCGACGGCACCGTCACCGACATCCACGCCGGTGCACTTGATGCCGCCAGCCTCAACGACCGCATCGACACCATCACCGGGACCGGCCCGGGCGGAACCGGTTCGTGAGCCCCATCGTCCTGTACGCCTTCGCCACCGGCATGGTCGCGAGCCCGGACTGCAGCGCCCTGAAATAAAGCATGGTGCCCCCCACCAGCAGGGGCAGTCTGCCCTCGGCACGCACCTCGGCCATGGCACCCGCCACGTCCTGCAGGAAGCGGCCGACCGAGTAGCGTTCGGCAGGATCGGCGATGTCCACCAGTCGGTGGAGGATCCGGGACAGGACCGAGGCAGCGGGCTTGGCACTGCCAATATCGAGCCCGCGGTACACCATGGCGGAATCCACGCTCACGATCCCAAGGGGCAAGCGCTCCGCCAGGCGAATCGCGAGGTCTGTCTTGCCGGAGCCCGTGGGGCCCATCAGCAGGATGGCCGGAATCTCGGGGCTCATCGTCCGCGCAGGAACAGGCGATCCAGTTCGGCCAGCGACAGGCGCGTCCAGGTCGGACGTCCGTGATTGCACTGGCTGGCGCGCTCGGTGTGCTCCATGTCCCTGAGCAGCGCATTCATCTCGGGCAGGCTCAGCGCTCGCCGGCCGCGGATGGCGCCCCGGCAGGCCAGACTCGCGAGCAACTCATCCTGCCCGGACTCGATCCGGTGGCTGACGCCCTGCTCGGCAAGGTCTGCCAGGACCTCGCGCAGGAGAACGGCAGGATCAGCGCCCGCCAGCAGGGCCGGGACCTCGCGGATGGCCAGCTGTCGTGGGCCCATGCGATCCACCACCAGGCCGGCCGCCGCGAGGGCGCTGCCCTGGGTCTCGGCCAGGTCCGCTTCCACTTCCGCCACCTCCAGTGCGACGGGCACGAGCAGGGCCTGACGGGGCGCCCCGCCCCGGTCGCGGTCGCGCTTCATCCGCTCGTACAGCACCCTCTCGTGCGCTGCGTGCTGATCTACCAGCACCACGCCGTCCTCCACTTGCGCCAGGATGAAGAGGCCATGCAGTTGCGCCACCACCTCGCCCAGCGGGCCGGCAGGCGATCCAGCGGCGGGTCGCGGTGGCGCCTCCTGCACGGCGGCGGCGGTCAGCTGGCGCCAGTCCGCCCAGGCGCCCCCTGCTGAAGGCGGCCATTCGAGCGACCGGTTGGGGTCGGGCGTCGGGGGCGCTGCGCCCGGGCTGATGGCGGCATCCGTCGCCGGTACCGATCCTCCAGGCCGCGAGGCACCCAGGGCCCGCTTCAGGCCGCGGTGCAGGAAGTCGTGCACCGCCCGGCCGTCGCGGAAGCGCAATTCGAGCTTCTGCGGATGGGCGTTGACGTCTACCAGCGTGGGCGCGAGAGACAGATAGAGCACGTAGGCCGGATGGCGCGCGCCGTACAGGACGTCCTGGTAGGCCAGGCGCACCGCGCTCGCCAGCAGGCGATCCCGGACCATCCGGCCGTTCACGAACAGGTACTGCTGGTCGGGCTGTGCACGGGAATGGGTGGGCAGTCCCAGCCATCCCCGGAGTGCGAGTCCCTGCGCTGCCAGTTCGACGAACAGGCAGTGCCGGACGAAGTCCGGATCGACCAGCCTGGCGATCCTCGCTTCCTCACCCTCGCGGTCGAAGGCCGGGGCGAGGGAAAAAATTTCCCGACGATTGTGGGTCAGCACGAAGCCGGTGCGCGGAGCTGACAAGGCGAGTCGGGTGAGCGTCCGTACGGCGTGCTGGTACTCCGTGGGCTCGCTGCGCAGGAACTTGCGCCGGGCCGGCACCTCGTGAAAAAGATCGCGCACTTCGACTGTGGTGCCCGCCGGATGGGCCGCCGGAGCCGGCCCCGCGAAAGTGCCGCCGGATCCCTCCACGCTGGCAGCAGGCTGCCCGGGCACTGCCGAGGTCAACCTGAAGCGGGAGACAGAGGCGATCGACGGCAGTGCCTCGCCACGAAAACCGAGTGAGCACACCGCCGCGAGGTCATCGAGACTGGTGATCTTGCTGGTTGCATGGCGCGAGAGCGCCAGGCTCAACTGCTCGGCGGGAATCCCCGAGCCGTCGTCCCGCACGCGAATCAATGCGCTGCCACCGCGCTCGAGGTCCACCTGCACCCGGCCAGCGCCTGCATCGATGGCGTTTTCAACCAGCTCCTTGACCACGGAGGCGGGCCGTTCCACCACCTCACCGGCGGCAATCTGGTTGATGAGGTTATCGTCGAGTCGGGCAATGGCCATGCCCGGCAGTATGCCCGAGGGCGGGCGCGGACTCAGTCCCCGGCGCTCAGGGAAGCCGTGACACCGGAGCGTTCGGCGACGATCTGGGCGATGCGCGTGCCGGGCGGTGGGCTGGCGTAGAAATATTTCCTGAGCCCGGCATGGATCGCTTCCGCGAGACGGCCCTGGTGGGCAGTATCCCGCAGTTTTTTCTCCTCGTCAGGATTCGAGATATAGGCGGTCTCGATGAGCATCGAGGGAATGTCAGGCGAGGTCAGCACCATCAGGCTCGCGTGCTGAACCTCGGTCTTCTTCAGGTCGCCGACCCGGTCCAACTCGGTCAGCACACGTCCGGCGGCGTCGCGGCTGGCGCTGATGACGGCGTTCTGGGACAGGTCGAGCAGCACCGAGGCCAGCACGTCGCTCTTGTCGTCGAGCGACACGCCACCGACGAGGTCCGCTGCATTCTCCCGATCGGCCAGCCAGCGTGCGGCCTCATTGCTGGCGCGGCCGGTGGAGAGCACGTACACCGAGGACCCGCGGACCGAGCGGTTCATGAATGCATCGGCGTGCACCGAGACGAACAGGTCGGCCTGCGCTATCCGGGCGCGGCGCAGTCGCTCCCGGAATGGCACGAAGTAATCGCCGGTGCGAGTCAGCACGGCTCGCATTCCCGGCTCGCCGTTGATCCGCCGGGCCAGCTCGCGAGCCACCTTCAAGGTGACGTCCTTCTCGCGAGTGCCGGCCTTGCCGACGGCACCGGGGTCCTCGCCCCCGTGGCCGGCGTCGATGGCCACCACGATG
>JAUMBX010000089.1:0-6641 GCA_032119515.1 Steroidobacteraceae bacterium
CGCCGTCACCGCATGCTCGCCCACTACGCAGGCACGATAAGTCACCGAGGGCAGGTAGCCGGAGTCACCGCAGCGACGCCCCCTCACCGTCGATGCGCGATACAGAAAATGCCCACCGACGATCTCGGCCCACTCCGGCCAATCCGGCCATCCTGCAAGGGCGTGATGCATGAGCACCATGCCACAACCGGCCTCGGCACGCGCCCGGATGGCGCGCTGGAATGCCGCCGAGGGCGGCCGGGTCTCCATCGCCCCGGGCGTAAATCGGTAGCCCGGCATGTCGTAGCACAGCAGCACGTCGTTGGCATCGACTGGCAGGGCCGGTAGCTCCGCCTCCGCCGCCGGATGGCGGAGCGCCACGACCTCCCACTCATCAGACGGCAGCATGGCCAGGAACGCCGCACGCTCGAAGGGATGGCCGCCGGTCAGGAGGATCAGGCGTCTGGCTTGGTCCGACATCGTCATGAATTATGGCTCGCCGCGCCGCTTGCCGGTAACATCCACGCATCTATTCGGGCGAGGGGAACTGCCATGGATGACTTCAACCAGCAAAAGACCAAGATCCGCGACCAGGCCGGCTTCATCGCCGCCCTGGACCAGAGCGGCGGCAGCACGCCCAAGGCGCTGGGCCTCTACGGCATCAAGGAGAATGCCTGGTCCAGCGAACAGCAGATGATGGACCTGGTGCACGCCATGCGCACCCGGATCGTCAGCAGCCCGGCCTTCGACGGCCGGCGCATCCTGGGAGCGATCCTGTTCGAGGCGACCATGGACCGCGAGTTCAATGGGCAGCCGGCGGCTGACTACCTCTGGCAAGTGAAGCAGGTGGTGCCCTTCCTGAAGGTCGACAAGGGCCTCGAGGCCGAGGCCGACGGCGTGCAGCTGATGAAGCCGATGCCGGAACTCGATGGCCTGCTCGCCCGCGCCAAGGCCAAGGGCATCTTCGGCACCAAGATGCGCTCGGTGATCAAGCAGGCCCAGGCCGCGCGCATCAAGGCGGTCGTGGACCAACAGTTCGAGGTCGGCATGCAGATCGTGGCTGCAGGGCTGGTGCCCATCATCGAGCCCGAGGTCGACATCAAGTGCCCCAACAAGGCCAAGGCCGAGGAAATCCTCAAGGCGGAGCTGCTGTCCCACCTCGATGCGCTGCCCGAGAGCGCCACGGTCATGCTCAAGCTCACCC
Organism: Steroidobacteraceae bacterium; assembly: GCA_032119515.1. Lineage (GTDB taxonomy): Bacteria > Pseudomonadota > Gammaproteobacteria > Steroidobacterales > Steroidobacteraceae > SG8-30. The sequence continues at coordinate 1,184 of JAUMBX010000089.1, forward strand.
TGCCCGAGGTTGACGACCTCTACGCCGAATGCATCGCCCACCCCAGGGTACTGCGCGTGGTGGCGCTGTCCGGCGGCTACAGCCGCGATGAGGCCAACGCCCGCCTGACGCGCCAGCACGGCATGGTGGCCAGTTTCTCCCGCGCCCTGACCGAGGGTCTCACCGCCCAGCAGACGGACGCGGAGTTCAACGCGGCGCTGGACGCGGCCATCGAGGGCATCTACCAGGCCTCCAGAACCTGAGGCCGGCCAGGGGCGCGCGAGGTCGATGAGCCGCTACCTCCTCGCACTGGACCAGGGCACCACGAGCTCGCGCTCGATCCTCTTCGATCACGGGGGCCGGATCGTGGCCCTCGCCCAGCGCGAGTTCACCCAGCATTTTCCCCGCTCGGGCTGGGTGGAGCACGACGCCGACGAAATCTGGTCCAGCCAGTCCGCCACCATCGACGAGGTGCTGACCCGTGCGGGCTGCAGCGTGGCCGATGTCTCGGCAGTGGGCATCACCAACCAGCGGGAAACCACCGTGCTGTGGGAACGCGCCAGCGGTCGGCCGGTGTCTCCGGCCATCGTCTGGCAGGACCGGAGGACGGCCGGCCTGTGCGAGGCCCTGCGCGAGGAGGGTCACGAACCCGAGTTTGCCCGGCGAACCGGCCTCTTGCTCGACCCCTACTTCTCCGGCACCAAGCTGGCCTGGCTGCTCGACCAGGAGCCCGGATTGCGCCAGCGGGCCGAGCGGGGCGAGCTGGCCTTCGGTACCATCGACAGCTGGCTCGCATGGCAACTGAGCGGTGGAGCCAGCCACGTCACGGATGTCAGCAACGCCAGCCGGACCCTGATGATGAACCTGGCCACGGGTCAGTGGGACGCCACGCTCCTCGAGCTGTTGCGCATTCCTCCCGAGGTGCTGCCGCAGATCCTGCCCTCCGCCACCGAGCCGGGCCGGGTAGTGGCGCGCATCGGCGGTCGGGAGCTGTCCATCACGGGCATCGCTGGCGACCAGCAGGCGGCCCTGTTCGGCCAGGCCTGCTTCCGTCCCGGCATGGCCAAGAACACCTACGGCACCGGCTGCTTCATGCTCATGCACGTGGGCGAGACCCCGCAGGCCTCCGCTCACCGCCTCTTGAGCACGGTGGCCTGGAGTCGCGGGCAGCTGGAGTACGCCCTGGAAGGGGCAGTGTTCGTTGGCGGGGCCGTGGTGCAGTGGCTGCGTGATGGACTGAGCCTGATCGGCCACTCCTCCGAAGTCGAGGCTTTGGCAGCCTCGGTGCCCGACACCGATGGCGTGTACCTGGTCCCTGCCTTCACCGGGCTCGGCAGCCCGCACTGGGATGCGCACGCGCGCGGCACGCTGGTCGGTCTCTCCCGCGGAACCGGCCGCGGTCACCTGGCGCGGGCCGCACTCGAATCCATCGCCTTCCAAAGTGCGGAGCTGTTGGCCTGCATGGAACAGGATTCGACCCAGCCCCTGCTCGAGTTGCGCGTCGACGGCGGCGCCGCCGCCAACGACCTGCTGATGCAGTTCCAGGCCGACCTGCTCGGTGTAGAGGTGGTGCGGCCGGCCGTCACCGAAACCACGGCGCTCGGTGCTGCCTTCCTGGCCGGACTCGGCTGCGGCTACTGGGGGTCGTTGGCCGAACTCGAGTCCCTGTGGCAGGTTGACCGCCGCTTCGAGCCTGCCATGCCGCGCGAGCAGGCTGCCGAGCGCATGCATCACTGGCGGCGCGCCGTCGACCGTGCGCGCGGCTGGGCGGAGGGCTGACATGGGCCGCGCCATCGTGCTGGCAACACCGGTCTTTTTCCTGCTGATCGGCCTTGAATATCTGGTCGGTCGCCTGCGCGGCGAAAAAATCTACCGCTGTAACGACACGCTCAACAGCCTGAGCCTCGGCGTGATGAGCCAGATCTCGGGGCTGTTCCTGCGCCTGCTCGGCATCGGCATCTACGCGGCGGTGTACTCGGTGGCGGCACTGCAGGAACTGCCGGCCGACGCCTGGTGGGTCTGGGTAATGGCGGTGCTGGCCTACGACTTCTGCTACTACTGGAACCACCGACTCGGGCATACCTGCGCGGTGCTGTGGGCCGCCCACGTGGTCCACCATCAGAGCCAGGAATACAACCTCTCGACTGCACTGCGTCAGACCAGCTCCGGGGCACTGCTGGGCTGGGTCTTCTACCTGCCCATGGCGGTGGCAGGCTTCCCGCCCGAGGTGTTCGCCGCGGCAGCGCTGATCGACCTGCTCTACCAGTACTGGATCCACACCGAGCAGGTGGGCAAGCTAGGCTGGTTCGACCGGGTCTTCGCCTCGCCTTCCAACCATCGCGTGCATCACGCCATCAACGACCGTTACCTGGACCACAACTACGGCGGGATCTTCGTCATCTGGGATCGGCTGTTCGGCACCTTCGTGGAAGAGGACGAACCCTGCCATTACGGCACGCGCAGCCCGCTTCGCTCCTGGGATCCGGTGCGCGCCAACCTGCAGGTCTACGTCGACTTATGGCAGAAGTCCCGCCGCGCCCACAACTTCAGGGAGGCCATCGCCTACTGGTTCAAGCCACCCGGATGGCAGCCGATGGGGGCAGGCCGCCAGGCCTGGCAGCAGCCACCGCTGGATGCCGCCTGCCTGGAGCGCTTTGATCCGCCCCTCGCGCCGGGCTCGGCGCCCCTCGCACTAGGTGGCTTCGTGCTCGCGCTGGCCGGCAGTGCGCTACTGCTTTGGAACGCCCCCGCACTGCCGATGCCCTGGCTGGCCGGCGGGGCCCTGACGCTCATCCTTTCTCTGTGGGGGACCGGCGCCGTACTGCAGTCGCAGCTCGGCCGGCTCTCTGGAACAGGCCTGCAATTGGCCTGCCTGGGCGCAGCGGCCGCGCTGATCTTCAGCCTGCCGCTCTAGCAGTCAGTTTCGCGAGCCACGCCAGCAGGTCCGCCACCACTTGAGCCCGCTCCGGCTCGTTGTAGATCTCGTGATAGAGACCCGGATAGGTGATGAGCGTCCGCTGCGTCGACTGTCCGATGCGGTCGTAGATTTCCCGCACGGCGTCGAGCGGGATCAGCCGGTCCGCCGTGCCGTGCTGGATGAGGACCGGGATGCCGAGCCCTGCCGCGGCGTGGCGTATCTCGTCCATGGCGCCGAGGATCTCGACCAGGGTGCGTGCCGGGATCGATCCGCGGTAGACCAGCGGATCGCGCTCGTAGGCATCTACCACCGCTGGATCACGGCTGATGGCCTCCGCCGGCACGGTCAGCATCCCGACCCCGGGGGCCAGCTTGGCCAGCAACCGGCCCAGCAGGATTCGCCAGCGGGGCACCGGTTCGCCGGGATCCAGCGCAGGCGCCGACAGGACCAGGCCGGTCAGGCCCGTGCCGAACCGAAGCGCGCACTGCAGGGCGATGAGGCCGCCCATGCTGTGACCGAGGAGCACGACCGGCAGGCCCGGCGCATGGTCACCCGCCAGCTTCACCACGCCGGCGAGGTCCTCTACGGCCCGGCTCAAGCGGCCGAGGTCGGCCCGCCTGCCAGGGCTGTGCCCATGGCCGGGAAGGTCGATGGCATGTACCGCCCAGCCGGCGGCGTTCAGGTCGGCCGCCAGCGCCGCATAGCGGCCGCCGTGCTCGGCCAGCCCGTGGGCGATGACCAGCGCACCGACCGGGCGACCCTCCGGAAACCAGCCCTGGACGTAGGGCCTCAAGCGCGCCATGTGCGGGCCTACCAGGGCACCTTGGCCACCCCGAACATCGCCACCGTGCCGATCCCGATCCAATACACGTAGGCCAGCATCCGGGCGATGGAAATCTCACGGGCAAGTTGCCCCTCGAGCGCCGGCGTCGGGCCCTGGATGGCGATCTCGCGGAAGATGACGGTCCAATGACGCATCACGAACCTCAGGATCAGGCCGATGACCAGCAGCAGGGAATAGATCAGCACCTTGGCCGCATACCAGGTGACGGTCAGAGGCCCCTCCCCCACCAGCGACCACAGGGAGACACCGAAGAGCAGGGGGATGAACACGTAGCGCAGCGACTCGTCGATGCGCGTGAGGCGGATGCCCAGGTCGGTCTCACGCTTGAAAAAAGCGGCCCAGGTCAGCGACAGCCACGCCAGCATCACCACCCAGACCAGCGGGATGTAGTCGCCCCAGGGATGGGCGTTGTAGGCCACCGCGCCCATATGGAATCCCAACGGAAACAGCAGGACGATGCCGGTGCGGGCCAGGATGTCGATCCGGTAAGCGGTTTCGAGGTGCCGGCGGCGTTCCTCCAGCGAGAGCCGGGGGTTGGTCACATGATAGGAGGTCTGGAATACGCCCCACTCGCCACCCAGCCAGTACACCATCGCCACGATGTGGGCCCACTTGAGCAGTACATAAGTCGTCATGTACTTAGGCTGTCTGCCACCTCGCCCACTGTCAACCCGGACAGGGCTGGCAGTCGGGAAACCTATCCTCCATAATGAGAATCATTCTCACCAAGAGGTGCCCATGAGCCGTTTCCGCGTCCTCGGACCGGTCGCCCTGCTGCTGACCCTGGTTGCCGCCCCCGCGCTGTCCGCCGAGACGCTGGTCGTGTACTCGGCGCGCAACGAGCAGCTGATCAAGCCCTTGTTCGACCTCTACACCCGCGAGACCGGTGTCGAGGTGCGTTTCACCACCGCTGATGCGGCGGTGCTGATCGAGCGCATCGCGGCCGAAGGCAGGACCAGCCCGGCCGACATCCTGATGACGGTCGATGCCGGCGAGTTGTGGCGGGCCACGGAGCGGGGATTGCTGCGCCCGCTGAAGTCATCGGTGCTGACCACGAACATTCCCGCGCACTTGCGTGATCCCGAAGGCCGCTGGTTCGGGCTGTCCATGCGGGCTCGCACGCTGGCCTACGACCCGCGCAAGGTCGACGCCGCCAGCCTGTCGACCTACGAGGCGCTCGCCGAGCCGCGCTGGCGGGGCAAGCTGTGCCTGCGTACCTCCAGGAAGGTCTACAACCAGTCGCTGGTGGCGATGCTGATCGCTCAGCACGGCGAGACCCGTACCGAGCAGTTGGTCCGGGGCTGGGTCACCAACCTCGCCGCGCCGGTGTTCGCCAACGACACCCAGCTGCTGGAGGCGATCGCTGCCGGCCAGTGCCAGGTCGGTATCGTGAATACCTATTACCTGGGTCGTATCCTGAAGGATCGCCCCGAGTTTCCCGTGAAGCTGCACTGGGCCAACCAGGGCGGCGGCGGGGCCCACGTCAATATTTCCGGGGCCGGCGTGGTAGCCACCTCCCGTCAGGCCGCCGCTGCCCAGCGCTTCCTGGAGTGGCTCTCGGCGGGCGAGGCCCAGCGCTTCTTCGCGGCCGTCAACGCCGAGTACCCAGCCAATCCCGAGGTAGGCGTGGATCCTCTGGTGGCGAGCTGGGGCGAATTCGAGTCCAGCCAGATCAACCTGGGTGAGGCGGGCAAGCTGCAACCACAGGCTGTGCGGCT
>JAUMBX010000090.1:0-10430 GCA_032119515.1 Steroidobacteraceae bacterium
CTCGGCCAGAAATTCTCCAACGGCCCGGCGCACCGACTCGAGGTCCAGTCCCGCATCGGCGAGGTTTTCCTCCCGGCTGCCGTGCTCGATGAAGCGGTCCGGGATCCCGACGTTCAGGACCGGCAGCTGCCGACCGGCGCGTTGCAGGCACTGGCTGACCGCCTCGCCCGCGCCGCCGGCCACCGCGTTGTCCTCCAGGGTGACGATGGCAGCGTGGCGATCGGCGAAGTAGCGGATGCAGTCCTCGTCGAGGGGCTTGATCCAGCGCATGTTGACCAGGCTGGCGTCGAGCTCATCGGCAAGCCGCTCGGCCACTTCGATCAGCGCGCCGAAGGACAGCACGGCCAGCGGGCCGCCGCCCTCGCGCCGGACCTGGGCCCGTCCAGGTTCGAGCACCGACATGGACTTCGAGGGTGTGACCCCGGGTCCGCGGCCCCGTGGGTAGCGGACTGCCGAGGGCAGCTCCAGCGTGGTGCCGGTGTGCAGCATCTGCCTGCATTCGTCCTCGTTCGCTGGCGCCATGATGTAAAGATCCGGGATGCAGCGCAGGTAACTGAGGTCGAAGGCGCCCTGGTGGGTCGCGCCGTCGCTGCCTACCAGCCCGCCGCGGTCGATGGCAAACAGCACCGGCAGGCGCTGCAGGGCCACGTCGTGGATGAGCTGGTCGTAGCCGCGCTGCAGGAAGGTGGAGTAGATCGCCACCACCGGGCGCAGTCCCTCGCAGGCCATGCCGGCAGCCAGCGTCACCGCGTGCTGCTCGGCGATAGCCACGTCGAAATAGCGGTCCGGGAAGCGCCGCGCAAACTCCACCATGCCGGAGCCCTCGCGCATCGCCGGGGTGATGCCCACGACCCGCGGGTCGGCGGCCGCGGCGTCGCAGAGCCAGTCACCGAATACCTGGCTGTAGGTGGGGCCCGCGGCCTTCTCCTTGCGGATCTCGCCGCTCGCCGGGTCGAAGGGGCCGGGCCCATGCCACTTGATGGGGTCGGCTTCCGCGGGAGCGTAGCCCTTGCCCTTCTGGGTGACCACGTGCAGCAGCTGGGGCCCATGCAGCTTGCGCATGTTCTCCAGCGTGCCAACCAGTGCGTCCACATCGTGGCCGTCGACGGGCCCGATGTAGTTGAAGCCCATTTCCTCGAAGAGCGTGCCGGGCAGGATCATGCCCTTGGCGTGTACCTCGGAGCGACGGGCCAGCTCCCATGCCGCTGCGGGCATGCGCCGGAGGACCTTCTTCGAGTTCTCCCTGAGGTGCCCATACAGGCGGCCGGACAGCAGCCGGGCGAAGTAATTCGACAGCGCCCCCACGTTCTCGGAGATCGACATGTCGTTGTCGTTCAGCACCACCAGCAGGTCCACATCGAGGCTGCCTGCGTGGTTCATCGCCTCCCAGGCGAGTCCCGCACTCATGGCGCCATCGCCGATGACGGCCGCCACCCGCCGCTGGTCGTCCGCCAGGCGGCTGGCAATGGCCATGCCCAGGGCCGCGCTGATCGAGGTGCTGGAGTGGCCCACGCCGAAGGCGTCGTAGGGGCTCTCCGAGCGGGCCGGAAAGGGAGCCAGGCCGCCCTTGTGCTTGATGGTGGGCAGCTCCTCCGCCCGCCCGGTCAGGACCTTGTGCGGGTAGGCCTGGTGGCCCACGTCCCAGACCACCCGATCGGTCGGGGTGTTGTAGACGTAGTGCAATGCCACGGTCAGCTCTACGGTACCGAGCCCCGCAGCGAAATGGCCGCCCCGCTGGCTGACCGAGTGGATCAGGTATCGACGTAACTCGTCGGCCACCTCCGGCAACTGGCGCCGCTCGAGTTCACGCAGTGCCTCGGGGGCCGTCAGCCCGGCCAGCAGTGGGAATTCCGTCTGGTCGATCATCCCGCCAGTTTAACCCCACTGAGGGGCTAGAGGTTCCGGTCCAGCAGGAAGTTGGCGAACAGGCGCAGGGGAGCGGCGGCCGCGCCGCCCAAGGGCTCGACGGCTGCCAGCGCCTCCTGGTGCAGCCGGTGAGCCCGCTCCCGGGCGGCGTCGAGGCCGGCAATGCGCGGGTAGGTCGGCTTGTCCGCTGCGGCGTCGGCCCGGACCGGCTTGCCCACCACGGCCATGTCTCCCTCCACGTCGAGCAGATCGTCGACGATCTGGAAGGCGAGGCCCAGCGACTTGGCGTAGTGCTCCAGGCAGCGGCCCTCCGGTGGGTCGCCCGCGGCCGCGACTCCGAGGCCGGCACTGGCTTCGATCAGCGCGCCGGTCTTCATGCCGTGCATCTGCTCCACTTCGTGGACCGTCAGGCGCCTGCCCACCGCCGCGAGGTCGATGGCCTGCCCCCCGGCCATCCCCGCCGTCCCACTGCCCCGGGCGAGCCGGGCGACCATCGTGAGCCTGCGCGCCGGCTCAGGGGTCATCTCCGGGTCGGTCGCGAGGATCTCGAAGGCGAGCACCTGCAGTGAGTCCCCGGCGAGGATCGCGGTGGCCTCGTCGAAGGCGACGTGCGTGGTCGGCCGCCCCCTGCGCAGCTCATCGTCGTCCATCGCCGGCAGGTCGTCGTGGATCAGGGAATAGGCGTGGATCATTTCCAGCGCAGCCGCTGGCCCGTCGAGCTCCCGCAGCGGGACGCCGAGGGCCTGACCGGAGAGATAGCAGAGCAGCGGCCGCACGCGCTTGCCTCCGCCCAGGACGGCATAGCGCATGGCCTCGTGCAGCCGTGCACAGGGACCGCTGGGGGCGGGCAGTCGAGCCTCGAGGGCTCCCTCGGCGCGGGCCTGCAGGTCGGCGAGCAGGGCAGGCAGGCCCGCCGCCTTACCGGAGCCGGTCAAGATGCGCCGCCTTCCTCGTCTGTGTCGAAGTCCTCGAGCTCACCGTCAGGCCCCGCCGACTTCGACAGCTTGAGGACCCGCTGTTCGGCTTGCTGGAGCACGCCCTGGCAAGCCCGGGTCAGTTCGACTCCGCGTTCGAACTGCTTGAGCGACTCCTCCAGTGGCAGCTCGCCCTGTTCCAGCTGTTCGACGATGGCCTCGAGCTCGCCCATGGCGGCTTCCAGGTCACGGATGGAAATGGAATTTTTACGGGCCATGGCCGGCTACGTTATACGGGCGCCGCCTGCAGGGTCAACGCGGTCAGCCGCGGTTGACCTGTCCCACCCGAGACCCTAATATCGCGCTCCCGACAAATTTTAGACTTAGTCCAAAGTCAACCTGAGGAGATACCCACGTGGAACTGAAGGGCAGCAAGACCGAGCAGCATTTGAAGGAAGCCTTCGCCGGCGAGTCGCAGGCCAACCGCCGTTATCTGTACTTCGCCCAGAAGGCAGACGTGGAGGGCTTCAACGACGTCGCGGCCGTGTTCCGTTCCACCGCCGAGGGCGAGACGGGCCACGCCCACGGCCATCTCGAATATCTCGAGGCAGTGGGCGATCCGGCCACCGGCCTGCCCATCGGCGAGACGTCAAACAACCTCAAGGCGGCCATCGCCGGCGAGACCCACGAGTACACCGACATGTACCCGGGCATGGCCAAGACCGCCCGCGACGAGGGCTTTGACGAGATCGCCGACTGGTTCGAGACCCTGGCCAAGGCCGAGCGCTCACACGCCAACCGCTTCCAGAAGGCCCTGGACCAGCTCGGCTGATCCGGAGTTTCAACTGAAGCTTACGTGCGCGGGGTGGGCGTCCGTCCGCCCCGCGCGCGTTTTTGAACCTCGCGGAGTGCAACGCCATGAGTGAGCAGGCATCCGGGCCGCGGGAGGGCAGCCTCGAGGCGCCGACCCGCCATCCGATCGACTGGAAGGGCGCGGAATTCTGGGACGAGAAAGCCCTGTTCCAGGAACTCGAGCGCGCCTTCGACATCTGCCACGGCTGCCGGCGCTGCGTCAGCCTCTGCAACGCCTTTCCGGTGCTGTTCGACAAGGTCGACGAGTCATCGACCGGCGAGGTCGATGGCGTGGCGCACGAGGCGTATTGGGAGGTCGTCGACCACTGCTACCTCTGCGACATGTGCTACCTGTCCAAGTGCCCCTACGTGCCGCCTCACCCGTGGAACCTGGACTTTCCCCACCTGATGCTCCGGGCCAAGGCCGTCCGGTTCAAGCAGAAGGGCGCCTCGTTCCGTGATCGGGTCCTCTCGTCCACGGACCTGGTGGGCAGCCTGGCCGGCATACCGATCGTGGCCGAGGTGGTGAACGCTGCCAACCGTAGCGCCACCGGGCGTCGCGTGCTGGAGGCCACGCTCGGCGTGCACCGTAATGCGCCGGTGCCGAGCTACCACTCCGATACCTTCCAGAAGCGTCAGGCGAGGCACCACGGGCCCGATCTCCAGCCGGTGGCGACGGCCGAGACTTCCGGCAAGGTGGCGCTGTTCGCCACCTGCTACGGCAATCGCAACCACCCGGGCATGAACCAGGACCTGGTGGCCGTGCTCGAGCACAATGGCATCGCCATCACCACCGTGCCCGGCGAGAAGTGCTGCGGCATGCCGCGCCTCGAGCTCGGCGACCTCGACTCCGTCGAGCAGCTGATGGAAAACAACATCCCCAAGCTGGCGGCCCTGGTGGACGAGGGCTGGGACATCCTGATCCCCATCCCCTCCTGTGCGTTGATGTTCAAGCAGGAACTGCCCCTGCTTTTCCCCAATGATGAGCGGGTGGCCAAGGTCCAGAAACGGGTCTTCGATCCCTTCGAGTACCTGATGCTCCGCCACAGGGGCGGCCTGCTGCGCACCGATTTTGCCCAGCCGCTCGGCAAGGTCGCCTACCATGTGCCCTGCCACCTGCGCGTGCAGCGGATCGGCCTCAAGACCCGCGACACCCTGAAGCTGATCCCTGGCACCGAGGTGGATGTGATCGAGCGCTGCTCCGGCCACAACGGCACCTACGCGGTCAAGAAGGAGTTCCACGAGGCCTCCGTGAAGATCGCCAAGCCGGTGGTACGCAAGGTCGAGGGCGGGAACGTGGATCACTACTCGAGCGACTGCCCGATGGCCGGGGAGCAGATCGCCAACGGCCTGGCCGAGCGTGGCCGTGGCCCCGAACACCCCCTGTCGCTGTTGCGACAGGCCTATGGAATCTGAGGGAGCATGAGCGTGATGAGCGGTAACGACACCATTCGCCTGAAGGGCCCGCTGCGGGCCAGTGACCTCTTCAGCCTGGAACAGTATGCGCGGCAGCGGGCGGATTTCCGTGGCCGTGTTCTCGGGCACAAGCGTCCGCGTACGGTCCAGATCGGTCCCCACGTGACCTGGATCTTCGAGGACCGCATGACCATCCAGTACCAGATCCAGGAGATGCTGCGGGTCGAGCGAATCTTCGAGCCGGAGGGCATCCAGGACGAACTGGACGCCTACAATCCGCTGATCCCCGATGGCAGCAACTGGAAGGCGACCTTCCTGATCGAATACCCGGATCCCGACCAGCGCCGGGTCGCCCTGGCGGCCATGAAGGGCATCGAGCGCCGGTGTTACGTCCAGGTGGCCGGTTTCGAGCGGGTGTATGCGGTGGCCGACGAGGACCTCGAGCGCGAGAACGAGCAGAAGACTTCCTCGGTGCACTGGCTGCGCTTCGAGTTCACCGACGGCATGCGCGTCGCCATCCGCGGCGGGACCCAGGTAGAGGTCGGTTCTGATCATCCGGCCTACCAGTATTCGGTGCGGCTGTCGGCCGAGTCACTGCACTCGCTGGCGGGGGACCTCGACTGAACCCACGGCTTGCGGACCACCGATGAGCCAGGGTTACTCGGCGTCGGACATCGAGGTCCTTTCCGGGCTGGAGCCCGTGCGGCGGCGTCCGGGCATGTACACGGACACCCGCAACCCCAACCACCTGGCCCATGAGGTGATCGACAACAGCGTCGACGAGGCGCTGGGCGGGCACTGCCAGCTGATCGAGGTCACGGTCTTCAAGGACGGTTCCCTGCAGGTGGCCGACGACGGGCGCGGCATGCCGGTCGACCTGCATCCCCGCGAGAAGATGCCCGGCGTGGAACTCATCCTCACCCGGCTGCATGCGGGCGGCAAGTTCAACGATCGCGCCTATGAATTCGCCGGCGGCTTGCACGGGGTGGGCGTTTCGGTGGTCAACGCGCTGTCCCGCAACCTCGAGTGCTGGGTACGGCGCGGCGGCAGCGAATACAACATCTCCTTCCGTGACGGCAAGACGGCCTCGAAGCTGGAAGAGACCGGCAAGGTCCGCAAGGGCGTGACCGGCACCACCGTGCGTTTCTGGCCCGACCCGCAGTTCTTCGACTCCGCCTCCTTTTCCCTGCCGCGCCTGCGACACGCACTGCGCGCCAAGGCCGTGCTGTGCCCCGGACTCCGGGTGGCCCTGAGCGATGAAGCCTCGGGCGAGCGCGAGGAATGGTTCTATGCGGGCAACCTTTCCGATTACCTGTCGGGTCAGATGGAAAAGGCCCCGACGCTGCCGTCGGAGCCTTTTGCCGGCCGCCTGGAAGGGGGCGGTGAACTGGCCGACTGGGCCCTCTGCTGGGCACCCGACACCGGCGTCCAGGTGGCCGAGAGCTACGTCAACCTGATCCCGACCCCGGAAGGCGGGACGCACGTCAATGGCCTGCGCTCGGGGGTGACGGAAGCGGTGCGCGAGTTCTGCGAGTTCCGCAACCTGCTGCCACGGGGCATCAAGCTGGCCCCCGAGGACGTCTGGCAGACAGTCAACTTCGTGCTTTCGGTCAAGATGAAGGACCCGCAGTTCGCTGGGCAGACCAAGGAAAAACTCTCCAGCAGGGAGTCGGCCGCCTTCGTCTCTGGCGTGGTGAAGGATGCCCTGGCGCTTTGGATGAACCAGCATCCAGAGGCCGGCGAGGCGATCGCGCAGTTCGCCATCGGCAATGCCCAGGAACGCGTGCGGGCCGCGCAACGGGTCACGCGCAAGCGCGTGGTGAGTGGGCCGGCGCTGCCCGGCAAGCTTGCCGACTGCCGGCTGCAGGAAGCTGCGCGCTGTGAGTTGTTCCTGGTGGAGGGAGACTCGGCGGGAGGCTCGGCCAAGCAGGCGCGGGACCGGGAGTTCCAGGCCGTGATGCCGCTGCGCGGCAAGATCCTGAACACCTGGGAAGTCGACGCCGGTGCCATCCTCCAGTCCCAGGAGGTCAGCGACATCTCCACGGCCATCGGCGTCGATCCGGGTTCCACCGATCTCAGCGGCCTGCGTTACCACCGCATCTGCATCCTCGCCGATGCGGATTCCGACGGAGCCCATATCGCCACGCTCCTGTGTGCGCTGTTCCTGCGCCACTTCCGACCGCTGGTGACGGCCGGGCACGTCTTCGTCGCCATGCCCCCCCTGTTCCGGATCGACCTGGGCAAGCAGGTCTTCTATGCGCTGGGCGAGCACGATCGGCAGGGCATCCTGGACCGCATCGCTGCCGAGGGAATGCGCGGCAAGCCCGTGGTTACCCGCTTCAAGGGTCTCGGCGAGATGAGCCCGGTGCAGTTGCGCGAGACCACCATGGCGCCCGAGACCCGGCGCCTCATGCAGCTGTCGATCGAACCCGGCGATGACGCCGAGGAAATGCTGGACATGCTGCTGGCCAAGAAACGTTCGGCCGACCGGCGCGACTGGCTGGAGCGCAAGGGCAACCTCGCGGAAACCCAATGAGGGATCAGCAACTCGATTTCGAGGGCATCGAACGTCGGCCGCTCAAGGCCTTCACGGAAAAGGCCTACCTCGACTATTCGATGTACGTGATCCTCGACCGGGCGCTGCCGCAACTCGCCGACGGTTTGAAGCCCGTGCAGCGCCGCATCATCTATGCGATGAGCGAGCTCGGGCTGGCCGCCGGCTCCAAGCACAAGAAATCGGCCCGCACGGTCGGCGACGTGATCGGCAAGTTCCATCCGCATGGCGATTCGGCCTGTTATGAGGCCATGGTGCACATGGCCCAGGATTTTTCCTACCGCTATCCGGTGGTGGATGGCCAGGGCAACTGGGGTTCCACCGACGATCCCAAGTCGTTCGCGGCGATGCGCTATACCGAGGCGCGCCTGCGTCCCTATGCACAGGTGCTGCTGGCAGAGCTGGAGCAGGGTACGGTCGAATGGGTGCCCAACTTCGATGGCACCCTCGAGGAACCCCAGTTGCTGCCGGCCCGCTTGCCCAATGTCCTGCTCAATGGCGGAGCAGGCATTGCCGTGGGCATGGCGACCGACATCCCGCCCCATAACCTGAGGGAGGTGGTGGCCGCCTGCCTGCGCCTGCTGGACGACCCCAAGACGCCCATCGAGGACCTCTGCCGTGACGTGCAGGGTCCGGACCTGCCCAGTGGCGCGGAAATCATCACCCCGGCCGCGGAACTCCGGCAGCTGTATGCCACCGGCAACGGTTCATTCAGGGCGCGCGCGATCTATGAGGTCGAGGAGGGTGAGATCGTGGTGACCGCCCTGCCGTACCAGGTGTCGGGTTCCAAGGTGCTCGAGCAGATCGCGGCGCAGATGCGGGCCAAGAAGCTGCCCATGGTCGAGGACCTGCGCGACGAAAGTGACCATGAGCAGCCCACCAGGCTGGTGATCACGCCGCGTTCCTCGCGGGTCGACCTCGGCCAGCTGATGGATCACCTGTTCGCTACCACCGACCTCGAGCGCAGCTACCGGGTCAACATCAACGTGATCAGCCTCGATGGCCGGCCACGGGTCATGGACCTGCGCGGGCTGCTCCTTGAATGGCTGGAGTTCCGGACCACCACGGTCCGTCGCCGGCTGGAATGGCGGCTGCAGAAGGTCCTGGCCCGTCTGCACGTCCTGGACGGGCTGCTGGTCGCCTTCCTGAACCTTGACGAAGTGATCAGGATCGTTCGTACCGAGGACGAGCCCAAGCAGGCGTTGATGGATCGTTTCCAGCTCTCCGAGATCCAGGCGGAGGCCATCCTGGAGACCCGCCTGCGCCACCTGGCCAGGCTCGAGGAAATGAAGATCCGCGGTGAGCAGCAGCAACTCGCAGAGGAGCGTGACTCGCTGCAGAAGACGCTGGACAGCAAGAGCCGCCTCAAGCGGCTGATCAGGGACGAACTGGAGCGCGACGCCGAGCAGTATGGCGACGAGCGCCGGACCCGCCTGGTCGAGCGTGCTGCCGCCCAGGCCATCAGCGAAGACGAGCTGGTCAGCAGCGAGCCCATCACCGTGGTGCTGTCCCATGCCGGCTGGGTGCGCAGCGCCAGGGGCCACGAGATCGACCCGCGCCAGTTGTCGTACAAGACCGGCGATGCCTTCCAGGCCGCGGCCCGCGGGCGCAGCACCCAGCAGGCCCTCTTCCTGGATTCAACCGGGCGCTGTTACAGCCTGCCGGCGCGTTCCCTGCCCTCGGCACGGGGGCAGGGTGAGCCCCTCTCCGGACGCATCGACCCGCCCGATGGCGCGAGTTTCCGGGCCGTGCTGATCGGCGAGCCGCAGGACCGCTGGCTGCTCGCCTGTGACGCAGGGCAGGGCTTCGTGACCCGCCTGGAGTCACTGCAGGGGCGCAACCGGTCCGGCAAGGCGGTCTTCAACCTCCCGCAGGGCGCCGAGCCGCTGGGCGCCAGCCCTGTACCCGGCGACGACGCGCTGGTCTGCGCCGTCAGCAGCGAGGGCAGGCTGCTGATCTTCCCGATCGGCGAGCTGCCCGAAATGGAGAAGGGACGCGGCAACCTCATTTTCGGCATTCCGGGGCGCAAGGCGCGCACGCGCGAGGAGTTGATGGTGGATGTCCTCGTACTGCCGATCGGAGGGCGCCTGCTGTTGCACTGTGGAGACCGGCGAATGACGCTGTCGGGCAAGGACCTGGAAGCCTATCTCGGCACCCGGGGACAGCGCGGTACGCTGCTGCCGCGCGGCTGGCGCAAGGTGGACAGGCTCGCGATCGAGGGCGGTCCCGCCTAGTCGTTGCCGTCCGCTGCTTCGTCGCCCAGCACCACCTGTTCGGGCATGTTGACGAAATAGCCCTGGATGTAGCCGACGCCGAGTTGCCACAGCACGGCCATGGTGTTGGCGTCCTCGACACGCTCGGCTACCGTCACTGCATTCACCTTTCGCGCGAGTTCTACCAGTTTCCTGGCCCGCTCCTGCTTCTCTGCGGATTGGGACAAGCCCTGCATCAGGGTGCCGTCCAGCTTCACGAAGTCTGGCTTCAGCCGCTCGGCAAGGCGTCTCTGGTCTATCTGCCGTTGATCCTGAAGAACCGCTGAGATAGTATACGTCTCGCATCAGCTAAGAGACTGTTCTGTCATGCCCGAGTGTAGTTGTCGGGCATCCAGCCTGCCTATGAGTGATTGGCGCTGGCCGGGCTACTGGATTCTCGCCCGCCGCGCGTGCAGGAGTTCACGTCCGCCCACGCCGAGCGCTCGATGCCGGATCGCCTGCGACTCGCATTCGAGGAGCTTGGCGCGAAACTGGGCCCTCGTCGTCTCGATCTGCCTCGCCAGGTAGATCTCCTGGGCGCGGGTCAGCAGCGGGATCTCGCCCATCTGCGTCAGG